>NZ_JBEZBE010000026.1:0-131074 GCF_040646935.1 Streptomyces sp. NPDC044984 | reverse complement strand
TCGAGTACCTCCGCGCACAAGCGTTGGACTTGGAGGCTTCCTCCGCCTTGATCCATCGCGCACGCAAGGAGCTGTAGATGCCCGCCCGTTCTCTTCCGCTCCGCGTGCGCGGAGCGGACCCCGTGGTGCCGTGCGGGTCGTGCCGGTCAGAACGAGGCGATGACGGAGCCCGCGTACTTGTCCTCGATGAACTTCTTCACCTCGGGCGAGGTGAGGAGTTCGGCGAGCTTCTTGACGCGCGGGTCGTCCTCGTTGCCCTCCTTGACGACGAGGAGGTTCACGTTCGGGTTGTTCTCGGCGGACTCCAGGGCGATGGCGTCCTCGGCCGGCTTGAGGTCGGCCTCCAGGGCGTAGTTGCCGTTGATGACGGCCGCGTCGACGTCGTCCAGGGAGCGCGGGGTCTGGGCCGCCTCCAGCTCCTTGAACTTCAGGTTCTTCGGGTTCTCGGTGATGTCCGCGGTGGTGGCCGCGGTGCCGACGCCGTCCTTGAGGGTGATGAGCCCGTTGGCGGCGAGCAGCTGGAGGGCGCGGGCCTCGGTGACGGTGTCGTTGGGGACGGCGACGGTCGCGCCGTTCTTCAGGCCGTCGGCCTTCTCGGTCTTCTTCGAGTACAGGCCGAGCGGCTCCAGGTGCACCGAGGCGACGGACTTCAGGTGGGTGCCGTTCTTCTTGTTGAAGTCCTCGAGGTAGGGCTCGGTCTGGAAGTAGTTGGCCCCCACCGAACCGTCCTCGGTGGCCGTGTTCGGCGTGACGTAGTCGGTGAACTCCTTGACCTCCAGGTCGAGGCCGGCCTTGTCGGCGAGGTTGTCCTTGACGTAGGTGAGGACCTCGGCGTGCGGGACGGGCGTCGCGGCGACGACCAGCGGTCCGGAGGTGTCGGAGGCGGCTTCCTTGTCCGAGCCGCAGGCGGTGAGCCCGAGGGTGAGGGCTCCGGCGGCGAGGACGGCGGTGGTGATCTTGGCGGTGTTACGCACGAAAAGTGCCTTTCCTTGGGTGGTGCGGCCCCGTGTCGGGTGTGACGGGGAGTCTTCGGGGGTTACGCGACCTTGCCGATGTCGGCCGCGGCGGGCTCCTCGGCCTTCAGGAGCCGGAGCCGGGGCGAGGGACCGGAGCGGCCGCCGCGGCGGTGCAGGGCGCGGGCCGCGTAGTCGCCGGCGAACTGGATGAGCGAGATGGCCACGGCGAGGACCGCGACGGTGATCCACATCAGGCCGGTCTCGAAGCGCTGGTAGCCGTAGCGGACGGCGAGGTCGCCGAGTCCGCCGCCGCCGACGGTGCCGGCCATGGCCGAGTAGCCGATGAGGGCGATGACCGTGGTGGTGGTGCTGGCGATCAGCGAGGGCAGCGCCTCGGGGACGAGGACCTTGCGGACGATCGTCCAGGTGTTGCCGCCCATGGCCTGCACGGCCTCGACGAGCCCGTGGTCCACTTCGCGTACGGCGGTCTCGACGAGGCGGGCGAAGAACGGGATGCCGCCGATGGCGAGCGGCACGATCGCGGCCTCGCTGCCGATGGTGGTGCCGGTGACCCAGCGGGTGAAGTCCATCAGGGCGACCATGAGGATGATGAACGGCAGCGAGCGGCCGATGTTCACGATCTGCCCGATGACCTTGTTCACCAGGGTGTTCTGCAGCAGTCCGCCCTTGTCGGTGAGGACGAGCAGGACGCCCAGCGGGAGGCCGCCGACGACGGCGATCAGGGTGGACCAGCCGACCATGACCAGCGTCTCGGTACAGGCCTGTTCGAGCAGCGGCTGCATCTCGGACCAGGTCACTTGGCCCCCTCCTTCACCAGCGCGGACTGTTCCCGGTTCACGACGTCGATCTGCAGGCCCTGTTCGCGCAGGAAACCGACGGGTACGACGTTGTCCTCGTAGCGGCCGGGCAGTTCGATGCGCATCCGGCCGACCTGGAGGCCGCCGACGGTGTCGATGGCCGCGCCGAGGATCGATATGTCGATGTTGTAGGTACGGGAGAGCTGGGAGATGACCGGCTGGGTCGCGCTCTCGCCGTGGAAGGTGACGTCGAGGACCGTGCGGTCGTCGCCGGAGGCCTCGCCGCCGACCGGGAACAGCGCGGCGGCCAGTTCGGAGCCGGGGGTGGCGAGGAGTCCGGTGACCGTGCCGGACTCGACGACGCGGCCGTTCTCCATGAGGGCGGCCGAGTCGCAGATCGACTTCACGACGTCCATCTCGTGGGTGATGAGCAGGACGGTGAGGCCGAGCCGGCGGTTCAGGTCGCGCAGGAGGTGCAGGATCGAGCGGGTGGTCTCCGGGTCGAGGGCGCTGGTGGCCTCGTCGGAGAGCAGCACCTTGGGGTCGCCGGTGAGGGCGCGGGCGATGCCGACGCGCTGCTTCTGGCCGCCGGAGAGCTGGGCGGGGTAGGCCTTGGCCTTGTCGGCGAGGCCGACCAGGTCGAGCAGTTCCATCGCCTTGCGGGAACGTTCCTTCCCCGACTTCCCGAGGATTTCCAGCGGCAGTTCGACGTTGTCCTGCACGGTGCGCGAGGACAGCAGGTTGAAGTGCTGGAAGACCATGCCGATGCGGCTGCGCGCCTGCCGCAGCTCCCGGCCGGCCCGGGGTCCGCGGCCGGCGAGCGCGGTGAGGTCCCGGCCGTCCACGGTCACGGTGCCCGAGGTGGGGCGTTCGAGCAGGTTGACGCAGCGGATGAGGGAGGACTTGCCGGCGCCGGACTGGCCGATGACGCCGTAGACCTCGCCTTCGCGGACGTGCAGGTCGACGCCGTCGAGGGCGGTGACCTCGCGGCCGCGTGAGCGGTAGACCTTGGTGAGGCCCGAGGTGGTGATCACGTGGGTATCCGTCACTGTCGAGTGCGCGGCACGTCGTGGGCGCCGGGCACGAGGCATTCAGGGTCGAAAGCAGCGGGCGGCACGGCTCTCGCGGGCGTGGCGAAAGGAGTCCGTGGAGAAACGTGCGCGCGGGGCGGGGCTCAGCCGCGCATGCGGGGCATGGGGACGGACATGAGCCGGCTCTCGCTTCGGGGCGCGAGGCTCAGATGGTGCGGGGGCCCTCTAGCAAGCGCGCATTCGGCACCGACACATACAACGAGCACCGGGCGTCAGGTGCGCCTCGGTCGCAGGGATGCGGTCGCTCGTCGTGGTCATGCGATCAGTAAAGCAGACGTTCGCTCCTGACCGGACACGGCTGTCCGCATTCTGGACAGCCGTGGACAGCGGTGCGCGCACGTCAGGGACGTACGGAGATCTCCACTCCCCCGTCCGTGACCAGTGCGGACAGGGCCGAGAGGTCCTCGACGACGAGGTCGGCGGTCAGTTCGTGGGCCCGGTGGGTTGTGGCCAAGGCCACGGTGGTCATGCCGGCGGCACGGCCGGCCTGGAGGCCGGCGGGAGCGTCCTCGAAGACGACGCAGTGCGCGGGGTCGACGCCGAGGGTGCGGGCGGCGAGGAGATAGGGCTCGGGGTCGGGCTTGCCACGGGTGATGTCGTCGGCGGCGATCAGGGTCTTGGGCAGGATGCCGACGGCTTCGAGGCGGGCCTCGGCGAGGCGCCGGGTGGCGGAGGTGACGACGGCCCAGCGCTCGGCGGGCAGCGCGGCGAGGAAGTCCTCGGTCCCGGGCAGCAGGCGCACACCACCGTTGGGTACGTCCTCCACCTCCAGGTCCTCGATCCGCGCGACGGCCTCCGGCACGACGTGGGCGGGCAGCAGGTCGGCGGCTATCTCGGCGGCCGGCCGCCCGTGCAGCTCGACCCGCCCGAACTCCTCGGCCGTGATCCCGTACTCGACGGCCCACCGCGTCCAGCAGCGGTTCACGGAGTCGAGGGACGAGACGAGGGTTCCGTCGTTGTCGAACAGCAGGGCCTGCGCGTGGATGGTCATGCCATCGACCCTACGGGGTCGCCCCGGCGGGCCCGGACGCTCCCGGGGGCGGGCGCGGTGGGGGAATTCCGGCGTAATAAAGTCACTGACATGCTTGATGTCCTGACGGTGGTGACCGGCGTCGCCGCGCTGTTGCTCGGCGCCTGGTGCGGGTGGGCCGCCTACCGTGACCAGCCGACGAAGGACTGGCACTTCATCGGGATGGCCGTGGTCACGCTGCTGGCGCTGGTCCAGCTGGCCGTCGGGATCGTGCAACTGGCCCGGGGCGAGAAGCCGGAGCAGGGCACGACGGTCTTCGTGGCGTATCTGCTCGGCGCGTTCGCGTGCGTCCCGGCGGCCGGCTTCATGTCGCTGGGCGAGCGCTCCCGCTGGGGTTCGCTGACGGTCGCCGCGAGCGGTGTCGTACTCGCCGTGCTCGAGGTGCGCCTCTATGACATCTGGGGAGGCTGAGATGGCCGCGACGCAGGAGAAGCCGACCAGGACACGGCTGATCGGCGGTCCCGGACTGCTGCTGGTGTGGCTGTACGGGGTGATGGTCGTCGGCGCGGTGTCGCGCTCCGCGTACCAGATCGCCACCGAGTTCGACCGGGCGCCGCTCGCCTACGCGCTGTCGGCGGCGGCCGGCGTGGTCTACGGCTTCATCACCTACACCCTGGTGCGCGGCGGGGAGGCGGCCCGCAGGGCGGCGCTGGTGTGCTGCGCCGCCGAGCTCGTGGGCGTACTGACCGTGGGGACCTGGACGCTGCTGGAGCCGTCCGCGTTCCCCGACGCCACCGTGTGGTCGGACTACGGGATGGGGTACCTCTTCATCCCCGTGCTGCTGCCCCTCACGGCCGTGTACTGGCTGCGCAGGGCGCGGCCCGCGTCCTGATCAGGCGGTCGTCGCGTAGGCCTGCGCCTGCTTCTCCAGGACGATCATCGGTACGCCGTCGGCGCCCTGGGAGGTGCCCACCCGCTGGTAACCGACCTTGCTGTACAGGCTCAGGTTGCTCTCGCTGCGGTGCCCGGCGTGCAGGCGGAACGTCCTGGCGCCGCGTTCGTCGGCGAGGGCGGACTCCGCGGCCCGGAGGAGGCGCGCGCCGATGCCGTGTCCCTGGAGGCGGGGGTGGACGCAGAGCTTGCCGATCGCGGCGGCGCCGTCCTCGGTGATCCTGCCGTGCACCGAGCCGACGATCTCGTCACCGAGGCGGGCGACGAAGACGCAGTCGGCGGCGACCTCCTCGCGCACCGAGTCGAGAGTCTGGACGAGGGGGTCGATGCGGTAGTTGCCGTAGAGCGCCGCCTCGCTCTGGAAGCACAGGTACTGCAGCCTGAAGATCTGCTCCGCGTCCTGCCCGGCCGCCGCAGAGATGGTCACGCTCATGCCCATGTGCGCATGCCTCCCGCTCACCTGATCACCTGTCGTCCCTCACTCCTATCCCCGTCCTCAGCGCGCCGCAACCTCCCGTGTGAGCAAACGACGCAGACATCCCAGGCATCTGGAACGTTCCGGACCGATACCGCCCTGTGAGATACCCAACTCCCCCGCGATCTCCCGGTATGTCGGGTCGCGCGGGGACAGCAGCGCTTCCATCAGCTCCGGGCAGCGGCCGGGCAGCCGTCGTACGGCGTCCCGCAGGGCGCGGCGGCGGGCGGCGGCTAGTGCGAGCCCTTCGGGGTCGTGGTGGCCGGTGCCGGCGGGATCGCCGGTCAACGCCGTTTCCCGGCGGGCCCTGCGGCGGATGCGGCGAGCCTCCGTACGGACGGCCCGGCGGAGCCAGCCCGGGGGGTCGGGCGGCGGACCGCAGGCGTCGAGGCGCTCCAGGAGGCGGAGCCACACCGCCTGTTCCAGATCGCCCGGTTCGGTCCCGGAGCCGAGCGTCTCGGCGGCGGCCTCCGCGGTGAGCAGCGGACGCAGGGAGACGACCAGCTCGTGCACCGGGACCGGCTCGTGTGTCATACGGGCGACGACTCGGCCGCCCCGGGCAGGGTTGCCCGGAGCGGCCCGAACTCACCCCTGACGGGGCGAAGCAGGTCGGTTGTTGACGAAGTCCTCGCGGGCCAGCAGGCCGGTGTCCGGGTGGTCGGTGAAGACGCCGTCGATGCCGGTGGCGAAGTACGCCCGGTAGGCGCCGAAGACGTCGCCGTAGGCGTCGGGGTCGGTGCCCTTGCGGAAGTCGGCGGGCAGGAAGGGGTTCTCGTTGCGCAGGGTGTAGGGGTGCAGGATCAGTCCCGCCCGGTGCGCGTCGCGGACCAGGGTCGTCGGCTCGGTGAGCCGGCCGGCCGCGTCGCGCGGGATGACCAGGTCGAGGGTGGGGCCGATGCCCTGGGCGTAGCCGGCGATCTCGCGCAGGCCCCTGCGGGTGACGAGGTCGGCGACGGTGCGCGGGTCACCCGTCTCGACGAAGTCCCAGGGGCGGGTGGTGGCGCCGGAGAGGAGGACGACGAGGGGGTTGTCGACCAGCTTGTTCAGGCGCTCGATGCTGGTCGGCTCGAAGGACTGGAGGATGACCGGTGCGTTCTTGTCGTCCTTGCCGTGCCGGCGCAGCAGCTTGGCGACCCGCTCCTCCAGGCCCAGTCCCAGCTTGCGGAAGTAGGTGGGGTGCTTGAGCTCGGGGTAGATCCAGACCTGCTCGCCGCGCTTGCGGGTCTGCTCGTCCTGCCAGCGCAGCACCTCCTCGAAGGTGGGGATCTCCCAGCGGCCGTCGTAGAGGGTGTTGTGCGGGCGGTTGGCGGGGATGCGCTCCACGGCGCGCAGCCGCTTCAGCTCGGCGAGGGTGAAGTCCTCGGTGAACCAGCCGGTGACCGGGACGCCGTCCAGCGTCTTGGTGGTCCGGCGGCCGGCGAACTCGGGGTGGTCGGCGACGTCCGTGGTGCCGCCGATCTCCGGCTCGTGCCGGCAGACGAGGTGGCCGTCCCTGGTGGGGACGAGGTCGCCGGCCTCGACGATGTCCGCGCCCATGTCGAGGGCGAGCTGGTAGGCGCCGAGGGTGTGCTCGGGCCGGTAGCCGCTGGCCCCGCGGTGGCCGATGACCGTCGGCACGGGCAGGCTCTTCAGCCCCCGGCCGCCGCCGTGCCGCGCGTCGGCGGCTCTCGCGGTGCCGCCCAGCCCCAGGACCGTTCCACCCGCGCCGAGCACCGCCGCGCCGAGGAGGGCCCGCCGTCCGGTTCCGCCCGCCTGTTCGTTCGACTCCCGCGTTCCCATGAGGACCTCTCCTGCTGTCGGCTCGTCCGGTGCGGGGCGATCGTAGGTGCGCGCGGATGACGCACGGGAGACCCCGGGCCGAACACACGGGTGATGTTGTGTGGCGCACGCCCCTCATACGGATGACGTACGCCCGTCGTATTCCGTCGGAGATGTGACGGCTCGTCCGATTGGGCCGGACGGACGGGGGCACGCGTGCGGTGTGCGGGTCCGGACGGCTTCCGGCACAGCGTGACCGCCGTGTTGCGGGCGGGCCACCGCGGGTGAACCCGGGTCAAGAGTGAGTAAGACCTCGGTGAACTCCGCCGAGCCCGGTGTGCGCAACCCCCCGGGCCGCGAGTAATGTCCTCACCTGCACAGACTCGTACGGCATGAACCGACGTCCGTTTCCCACCGGAGGGCCCGTTGTCCCGCTTCGCGCTCATCAAGGCAGTGCTCGGTCCGATCATGCGCCTGATGTTCCGCCCACAGGTGGAGGGCGCGGAGAACATCCCGGGCGACGGTCCCGTCATCCTGGCCGGCAACCACCTGACGTTCATCGACTCGATGATCCTGCCGCTCGTCTGCGACCGTCAGGTCGTCTTCATCGGCAAGGACGAGTACGTCACCGGCAAGGGCCTCAAGGGCCGGCTGATGGCGTGGTTCTTCACCGGCGTCGGCATGATCCCGGTCGACCGCGACGGCGGCCGGGGCGGGGTGGCGGCGCTGATGACCGGGCGCCGGGTGCTGGAGGAGGGCAGGATCTTCGGCATCTACCCGGAGGGCACCCGCTCCCCCGACGGCCGTCTCTACCGGGGCCGCACCGGCATCGCCCGGCTCACCCTGATGACCGGCGCGCCCGTGGTGCCGTTCGCCATGATCGGCACGGACAAGCTCCAGCCGGGCGGCGCGGGCCTGCCCCGGCCGGGCAAGGTGACGGTCCGCTTCGGTGAGGCGATGGAGTTCTCCCGTTACGACGGCATGGGCCGTGACCGGTACGTGCTGCGCGCGGTCACCGACTCGGTGATGACCGAGGTGATGCGGCTGTCCGGGCAGGAGTACGTGGACATGTACGCCAGCAAGGCGAAGGCCGCGTAGCGCTGGGCGCCGGCCTGGGGCCGCATTTCGGGCGCGGGACCGTTGCGGCTTGCCGCGCCCACGCGGCGGAGCCGCATGCTGAAGCAGCCCCGCGCCCCTGGAGGCGGGCCGTTCAGCCGTTGGTCAGCCGTTCTCCAGGCGCTGGTCCCGGAGCATGAACCATGCTGCCGCCGCTGCCGCCAGCAGGACTGCTGCTCCTGTGCCTGCCGCCAGGGCGAGGCCGTCGACGAAGGACTGGCGGGCCGCGTCCAGCATCGGACCGGCGACGCCGGCGGGCAGGTGGGACGCCGCTTCCACCGCGCCGCCCAGCGACTCGTGCGCCTCGGCCGGGGTGCCGGCCGGGCCGGTGAAGCCGCGGTAGACACCGGTGACGATGGAGCCGAGCACGGCGATGCCGAGGGCCGCGCCGAGTTCGTACGCCGTCTCGGAGACGGCGGAGGCCGCGCCCGCCTGTTCCTTGGGCACGCTGGAGAGGATCACGTCGGCGGTCACCGTGAAGGAGAAGCCGGCGCCCAGGCCGACCACCAGCAGCGCCGCCCCGAGCAGGGGGTAGCCGGTGGACTGCCCGATCACCGTCAGCGCGGCCAGGGCGAGACCGATGGCCGCCAGTCCCCCGGCGACGACCGAGCGCACCGACCAGCGCCGGGCGGCCCGGCCGGCGACCAGTCCGGCCGCCACCGCGCCGATCGCGGCGGGCAGTTCGGCGAGGCCCGCCTCGAACGGGCGCCTGCCCTGCACGAGTTGCAGGTACTGCGAGAGGAAGAAGACCAGCCCGGACAGGCCGAGGACGGTCAGCAGATCGGCGAGCACGGCTCCGCTGAACCCGCGGTGGCGGAACAGCCGCATATCCAGCAGCGGGACGGGGAGGGTGAGCTGACGGCGCACGAAGCCGTACAGGGCGCCCGCGCCCAGCAGCCCGGCGGCCGGGGCGGACCAGGTGAAGCCGTGGCTCGCGGTCTCCTTCACCGCGTACACGACGCCGACCATGCCGACCAGGGACAGGACGACGCCGACCAGGTCCCAGGGGCCGGGCGCCGGGGTGCGGGACTCGGGGAGCAGCTTGGCGCCGACGGCCACCAGGACGGCCATCACGGGCAGGTTGATCAGGAAGACCGAGCCCCACCAGAAGTGCTCGAGGAGGAAGCCGCCGAGGACCGGCCCGACGGCGGTGCCCGCGGAGGCGGTCGCGCCCCAGATGCCGATGGCGAGGCTGCGTTCGCGCGGGTCGTGGAAGAGGTTGCGGATCAGGGCGAGGGTGGCCGGCATCAGGGTGGCGCCGGCGACACCGAGCAGGGCGCGCGCGAGGATCAGCACCTCGGGCGTGTGCGCGTAGGCGTTGAGCACGGATATCGCGCCGAACGCGGTGGCGCCCCAGAGCAGGAGCCGCTTGCGGCCGACGCGGTCGCCGAGGCTGCCCATGGAGACGAGCAGGCCGGCGATCACGAACGAGTAGACGTCGCCGATCCACAGCAGCTGGGTGCCGGTGGGGGCGAGGTCCTCGCTGATGTACGGGGTGGCCAGGCCGAGGACGGTCGCGTCGACGGCCACCAGCAGCACGGCGAGCACCAGGACGGAGAGGGCGAGCCACCGGCCCGGCCGCTTCACCGTCCCGGTCGTGGTCTCCGGCCGCAGGGCGCTGGTCATGATTCCTTCCTCCGCTCCGGGCCGTCCGGGCGTCGTACGCCGCCGAGCAGCAGCTCGACGATCATGTGGGTGAAGTCCTTGGGGGCGACCCGGCCCTCGGCCACCGCCCAGGCGGCGGAGGCGAGCAGTCCGTAGAGCGCCTCGGTGAGCCAGGCCGGGGTGAGGTCGATGCGGAACTCTCCGCTCGCCTGGCCGCGCCGGAACAGCGCGGCGACGCGCTCGTCGATCGCGGCCCAGCCCTCGTTCTGCTCCTCGCCCTCGAACAGCTGGTTCTCGGTGTAGAGGAAGGCGAGCAGCGGGGCGTGCGGTTCGATCCCGGCGACCAGACGGCGCACGGCGTCGGCGGCGGGCCCCTCGTCGGGCCGGGCCGCCTCCAGGGCGGCCTCGCACTCCGCGATCCCGAGCGCCTCCAGCGCCTGGACCAGCGCGTCCCGCCCGGCGAAGTGCCGGTGCAGCGTGGCGCGGCTGATTCCGGCGGCCTTGGCGACCTCGTCCATGGTCGCGGTGGATTTACGGGTCAGCAGGGCGGCGGCGCTGCGCAGCACATGGTCACGATCGACAGCCATGAGACAACCATACCTCAAATGAGACATGAATATCTCATCCAAGGCGTACGGGTCTCACGGCTGTCGCGTGACGAACGGTTGATCGGTCAGTGCCAGGGCAGCTGTCCGCGCCGCTCCCAGTAGGCCCCCGGCTCCTCGACCAGGGCGGCCAGGCGGGACAGCTGGTCGTCGGTGAGGTCGACGGCGGCGGCGTGCAGGTTGGAGGCGAGCTGGGCGGTGGTGGCCGCACCGGAGAGGACCACGCCGGCCCACGGCTGCCGCAGGACCACCGCGAGGGCGACGGCGTCGGGGCCCAGCCCGGCCTCCTCGGCGACGGCCCGCAGCACCTCCGGGGCGTGCGCGGCGGCGAGCCGGCCGTTGGCCATGCCCTCCTTGACGATCACGGTGAGCCCGGCGTCATGGGCCTCGGCGAGCGCGGGCCCGGCGGAGGTCTCCAGGGCGTTGTACGTCGACTGGACGGTACGGAAGAGGGGTTCGCCGTCGACCGTGACGGCGAGGGCGGCGCGGATGGCGTCGGCCTGGGCCGGGCCGCTGGTGGAGAAGCCGACGGTGAGGCCCCGGCCGGCCGCCTCCGCGAGCCGGCCGTGCAGCTCCTTGTCGGTGAGGGCGGGGCTCTCGGGGGTCACCGAATGGATCTGGTAGAGGTCGAGCCGGTCCCCGAGCAGCGCCTCGGTCTCGGCGCGCTGACGCTCGTACGCCGCGAGGGAGTGGTCCTTGACCTCGTGCCGCTCGGCGTCGGTGGACCAGTCGGCGGTGTAGGTGTAGCCCCATTTGCTGCCGATGACGACGTCGTCGACGTCGGTCCTCCTCTTCAGCCAGTCGGCGAGGAACTCCTCGGAGCGGCCGTAGGAGCGGGCGGCGTCGAAGTAGCGGACGCCCTGGGCGTAGGCGGCGTCGAGGAGTTCGTGCGTGCGGGTGCGCAGCGTCTCGACGCTGCGGTTGTCTCCCAGGTCGTCGTCGCGGCCGAGGTTGATGTAGCCGGGGCGGCCGATGGCGGCGAGGCCGAGGCCGAGGTGGCAGGTGGGGGTCGTCGCTGTTGCCAGTCGGGCGAAGGGCATCGCGGGCTCCGTCGGTCGGGTCCGGTACGGTTCCCGACCAACGTAACCCGCGATGACCTTGGCTTCGCCCGGGAGCTCGGGTCCTGCGGTCGTTTCGCGGGCGCGGGCGCGTGGTGGCTCGTCGCGCCCGCGCGGCGGAGCCGCACACCGGTACGGCCCCGCGCCCCTTTACGCCTGCTTCTTCGCCGTCGCCCACTCGTGCTGGGCCGCCACGTCCGCCTTCACTTCCGCCAGCTGGACCGCGACCGCGCTCGGGGCCGTGCCGCCCCTGCCGTCGCGGGAGGCGAGGGCGCCCGGGACGTTCAGGACCGACCGCACCTCGGGGGTGAGGTGGGCGGAGATCTTCGTGAACTGTTCGTCGGTCAGTTCGTCCAGTTCCTTGTTCTCGGACTCGGCGACCTTGACGCACTCGCCGGCCACCTCGTGCGCGACGCGGAACGGCACGCCCTGCTTGACCAGCCACTCGGCGATGTCGGTGGCGAGGGAGAAGCCGGCCGGGGCCAGTTCCTCCATGCGCTCGCGGTGCACGGTGAGGGTGGCCAGCATGCCGGTGAAGGCCGGGAGCAGGACCTCCAGCTGGTCGATGGAGTCGAAGACCGGCTCCTTGTCCTCCTGGAGGTCGCGGTTGTAGGCGAGCGGGAGGGCCTTGAGGGTGGCCATCAGGCCGGTGAGGTTGCCGATCAGGCGGCCGGACTTGCCGCGCGCCAGCTCGGCGATGTCCGGGTTCTTCTTCTGCGGCATGATCGACGAGCCGGTGGAGAACGCGTCGTGCAGCGTCACGAAGGAGAACTCCTTCGTGTTCCAGATGATGATCTCCTCGGCGATCCGGGAGACGTTCACGCCGATCATCGCGGTGATGAAGGCGAACTCGGCGACGAAGTCCCGGGAGGCGGTGCCGTCGATGGAGTTGGCGGCGCTGCCGTGCTCGAAGCCGAGGTCCGCGGCGACCGCCTCCGGGTCCAGGCCGAGGGAGGACCCGGCCAGCGCGCCCGAGCCGTACGGCGACACGGCCGTGCGCGCGTCCCACTGGCGCAGCCGCTCGGCGTCCCGGGACAGCGCCTGGACGTGGGCGAGGACGTGGTGGGCGAAGAGCACCGGCTGGGCGTGCTGGAGGTGGGTGCGGCCGGGCATCGCCACGTCCGGGTGGGCCTCGGCGAGGCCGATGAGCGCGTCCTGGAGGTCGGCGATCAGACCGCCGACGGTGCGGGCGTGGTCCCGCAGGTACATGCGGAAGAGGGTGGCCACCTGGTCGTTGCGGGACCGCCCGGCGCGCAGCTTGCCGCCGAGGTCGGGGCCGAGGCGCTCCAGCAGGCCGCGCTCGAGGGCGGTGTGGACGTCCTCGTCGGCGATGGTGCCGGTGAAGGAGCCGTCGGCGACGTCCGCTTCGAGCCGGTCGAGCCCGGCGAGCATGCGGGTCAGCTCGTCCTCGGTGAGCAGGCCCGCCGTGTGCAGCACGCGGGCGTGGGCACGCGAGCCCGCGATGTCGTAGGGCGCGAGCCGCCAGTCGAAGTGGACGGACGCGGACAGCTTCGCCAGGGCCTCGGCGGGACCGTCGGCGAAACGGCCGCCCCAGAGCCGTACGTCACCGCTGTTGCTGCTCACTTGCGTTGCTCCTCGAGGGTTCCGGATGTGCCGTCGCCTCCCCACCCTGGAGTGAGGAGGCGACGGTCGGGCTGGTGCTTGTGAGGGGTCGTCAGCCGGTCACGCGAGGTCGCGCTTGGCCGCGATCTTCGACGACAGGCTGTAGATGTCGATGAAGCCCTTGGCCGCCGCCTGGTCGAAGGTGTCGCCCGTGTCGTACGTGGCCAGGTTGAAGTCGTACAGCGACGACTCGGAGCGCCGGCCGGTGACGACGGCGCGGCCGCCGTGCAGGGTCATCCGGATGTCGCCGTTGACGTGCTGGTTGGCCTCGGTGATGAAGCCGTCCAGGGCGCGCTTGAGCGGGGAGAACCACTGGCCGTCGTAGACCAGTTCGCCCCAGCGCTGCTCGACCTGCCGCTTGTAGCGGGCGAGCTCGCGCTCGACGGTGACGTTCTCCAGCTCCTGGTGGGCGGTGATCAGGGCGATCGCGCCGGGGGCCTCGTAGACCTCGCGGGACTTGATGCCGACGAGGCGGTCCTCGACCATGTCGATCCGGCCGATGCCCTGGGCGCCGGCGCGCTCGTTGAGCTGCTGGATCGCCTGGAGGACGGTGACGGGCCTGCCGTCGATGGCGACGGGGACGCCCTCCTTGAAGGTGATGACCACCTCGTCGGCCTCACGCGGCAGGGCGGGGTTCTGCGTGTACTCGTAGACGTCCTCGATCGGCGCGTTCCAGATGTCCTCGAGGAAGCCGGTCTCGACGGCGCGCCCGAAGACGTTCTGGTCGATGGAGTACGGCGACTTCTTGGTGGTCGCGATCGGCAGGCCCTTGGTCTCGCAGAAGGCGATGGCCTTGTCACGGGTCATGGCGTAGTCGCGGACCGGGGCGATGCACTTCAGGTCGGGGGCGAGGGCGACGATGCCGGCCTCGAAGCGGACCTGGTCGTTGCCCTTGCCGGTGCAGCCGTGGGCGACCGTGGTGGCGCCGTGCTTCTGCGCGGCGGCGACGAGGTGCTTGACGATCGTCGGCCGGGACAGCGCGGAGACCAGCGGGTAGCGGTCCATGTAGAGGGCGTTGGCCTTGATCGCCGGGAGGCAGTACTCCTCGGCGAACTCGTCCTTGGCGTCCGCGACCTCGGCCTCGACGGCACCGCAGGCGAGGGCGCGCTTGCGGATGACGTCCAGGTCCTCGCCACCCTGGCCGACGTCGACCGCAACGGCGATGACCTCGGCGCCCGTCTCCTCGGCGATCCAGCCGATGGCGACGGAGGTGTCCAGACCGCCTGAGTAGGCGAGTACGACGCGCTCGGTCACGGGTTTCTCCTCACAGTGCATTCGCTGACATGCATGAGTATGCAGTAGTCCGCATGAATCGTCAATCCGGCCGTCGATCCGGGGCCGGATTGAACATCGGAAACCGCTTTCGCGTACTTGTCGCCGGACGCAGGCGCCGCGTCGGACCGATCGAGACACCACGACAGACACCCGTGACACCCCGACCCGAGTGAGGCATCCGCATGTCCAGGGCCCTTCCGAAGTACAACAAGCGCCGCGTCGGCTTCATCGGCGGTACGGCCGCGCTGGCGCTGTCCGGCGCGGTGATCGCCGGCTCCGCCCTCGCCGGCGAGTCGTCCGGGGACGGCGGCGACGCGAACGCCCGGACACTGGCGGGACCGGGCACGATCTCCTGCCCCGACGTGGCCCCGCGGCTCCCCGCGATCCCCGCCTCCGCGCAGGCCGAGGTCGAGCGCAACCTCGGCGACCTCGACAAGCAGATCGCCGAAGCCGACAAACGACTCGCCGACACCGTCGGACAAGGCGGACCCGACTTCGTCCGGAACGCCATCCTCGGCCCCCTGAAGGACAAGCGCGTCGCCGCCATCAACCGCATCGCCACCGCCATCGGCCGCACCGCCGAACGCCCCTCCGGACTCGACGCGCTCGCCCCGTGCTCGCTCGACGCGGAGGGCTCGGCCGGGCAGGACGACGCGGGCGCGGGCGCCGGCGAGGAAGCCACGACACCGCCCGCCGAGGACGGCGGTCAGGACACCGGTCAGGGCGCCGGGGAGGACACCGGCCAGGCCGGGAACACCGGCGTCGGCACGATCTCCTGCCCCGACGTGGCCCCGCGGCTCCCCGCGATCCCCGCCTCCGCGCAGGCCGAGGTCGAGCGCAACCTCGGCGACCTCGACAAGCAGATCGCCGAAGCCGACAAACGACTCGCCGACACCGTCGGACAAGGCGGACCCGACTTCGTCCGGAACGCCATCCTCGGCCCCCTGAAGGACAAGCGCGTCGCCGCCATCAACCGCATCGCCACCGCCATCGGCCGCACCGCCGAACGCCCCTCCGGGCTGGACTCCCTGGCCGCCTGCACGCTCACCAAGTGAGGTGACAGGCGCCGTGGCCGCCCCGTACCAGCGCCGGCCGGGGCGGCCACGGTTTCCCCGGACGTCCGCCCGCCGGGCAATTCCTTAGACAGGCGAAGGACCTGGTCCCATAATCGGTGGACATGGGAAAGACCTATGAGCGCATAGACGGCCGCCTCCGCACCTTCATCGAGGAACAGCCGGTCTTCTTCACCGCCACCGCCCCGCTGTCCGCCGACGGCACGGTCAACCTCTCGCCCAAGGGACTCAAGGGCTCCTTCGCGGTCCTCGACGAGCTCACCGTCGCCTATCTCGACTTCGCCGGCTCCAACGCCGAGACCATCGCCCATCTGCGGGAGAACGGCCGGATCACCCTGATGTGGTGCGCGTTCCAGGGGCCGCCGAACATCGTGCGCGTGCACGGCCGCGGCGAGCCCGTCTTCCGGGACGACCCCCGCTTCGGGGAGCTGCTCACCCGTTTCCCGGACATCGACCCCTCGCTCCACGGCCTGCGCGCCATCGTCGTCGTGACGGCCGAACTGGTCCGGGACACCTGCGGATACGCGGTGCCCTTCATGGCGTACGAGAGCGAACGGGACCTGCACGGGAAGCGGTTCGCGCGGGAGGACGACGCCTCGCTCGACGCGTACTTCACCAAGAAGGAGTACATCGCGACCAGCCTGGACGGACTCCCCGGGCTGCCGTTGCCGCTGCCCCCCTCCACCGGCTGAGCCATGCGCCCAGGTGTCGCCCCGCCGCCGTACCGCGTCTCCCCGCTCCTGCCCGGCGCCGGCCGTCCGGCCGCACCGCTGCCGGGCCGGACGGCGGACACCGGGAGGGGGCGCACGGCGGTCACTCGCCGCCGAGCCGCGGATCTCCTCTGAACACTCCCGCGTGACGGCACGTATCTGTGGGCCAAGGGTCAAGTCCCCACGGAGGAACCGTGACCACCACGCTCGCCGGCGGCCGTGCCGCCCGTCGCCAGACGATGCGCCGCATCCGTCCGCGCCGCTCCCCCGCCGTACCCCTGCTGCTCGCCGTGGGTGCGGGCGCGGTGGCCGTGCTGTGGTTGTGGTGGACCAGCACACCGTCCATCGCGGACACCACCGGGAAGATCGTCGCCGCGGGCCGGATCACCGGCCTGCTCGCCGGCTATCTGATGGCCCTGGTGGTGCTCCAGATGGCGCGGGTGCCCGCGCTGGAGCGCCGGGTGGGTTCGGACCGGGTCGCCCGCTGGCACGCGATGAGCGGCCGCTACACCGTCAGCCTGGTCGTCGCGCACGTCTTCCTCATCATGTGGGGCTACGCCCGCCAGGCGGGCAAGGGCCTCGGCGACATCGTGCAGCAGACGACCACCTCCATCAACACGCTGCCCGACATGGGCAAGGCGGCCATCGGCACCGGCCTGCTGTTCGTGATCGCCTTCCTCTCCATCGGCCCGGTCCGGCGCCGGCTGCCGTACGACGGCTGGTACCACGTGCACCTGCTGACCTACGCGGCCGTCTTCCTGACGTTCTGGCACCAGATCACCACCGGCAACGAGTTCGCCGTCGAGCCGACCGCGAAGACCTTCTGGTACGGGCTCTACGGCGTCGTGACCGCGCTGGTCCTGTGGTACCGGATCATCACCCCGGTGCGGCTGAACACGCGGCACCGGATGCGGGTCGAGGCGGTCGTCGAGGAGACGCCGGGCATCGTGTCCGTGCTGATCGGCGGGCGAAGGCTGCACCGGATGGGGGCGGAGGCCGGGCAGTTCTTCCGCTGGCGGTTCCTGGCGCCCGGGATGCGCTTCAGCTCCCACCCGTACTCGCTGTCGGCGGCGCCCCGCCCCGACATGCTGCGGATCACGGTGAAGGCGATCGGCGACCACAGCTCCCGGCTGCGCGAGCTGGAGCCCGGCACGCGGGTGTGGGCGGAGGGTCCCTACGGGGCGCTGACCGCGCAGCGCCGCAGCCGCGGCAAGGTGCTGCTGGTCGCGGGCGGGGTGGGGATCACCCCGATGCGGGCGCTGTTCGAGACGCTGCCCGGCGCCTCCGGTGACATCACGCTGCTGTACCGGGCGAACAGCACGCAGGACCTGGCGCTGTGGGGCGAGCTGGCCAGGATCGCCGACGAGCGGGGCGCCCGGCTGATGTACGCGGTGAACAGCCCCGACGGGGAACGCCCCGACATCTCGGCGGAGAGCCTGCAACGGAAGATCCCGGACGTCGACCGCCACGACGTGTTCCTGTGCGGTCCGCCCGGGTTCGCGCAGTCGGTGTACGACGCACTGCGCGAGGCGGGAGTCCCCGCCCGGCGCATCCATCACGAGTCGTTCGAGATTTGAACCCTCCCCAGTTAGAGCAGGGGATTCCTGGCTCAAGCAGCTCATCCGCTCAGCGAACGAAAGAGTCTGACGCTCTCAGCACCAGCCGGGACGGAACCTGCCCGGTTGCCCGTCAAGACAAAGGAGTTGCGTGTGCTTGGTTCTCGCACCGCACGACAGTCGTCCTACCCGGACCTGCGGACGGTCTGTTGCCTTCTGGGCGAAATCGCGCGCCTCGACCTGCTCCCCCGGCGTCCGCATCACCCCCAGGCTGAAGCCCAGGGCTTCCTCGGAGGTTCCAAGTGAAGAAGAGTCACCCCGTCCGGCGTGTCGTGCTCGCGACCGCCGCCACCGTGTCCGGCATCGTGCTGCTGCTGTCGCTCAAACCGGCGTCCGATCCCGGCTCGGCCGCCGCGGCCGGCGGCGCGGCCCCTCCCGCTGCGGCCCAGTCGCCGCAGGGCGGCGTCCAGCCCATCGGGAACGGCACCGTCACCGGTGACGCCGCGCGGACCCAGTACGGCGCGGTGCAGGTCCGGCTGACGGTGAGCGGCGGGAAGATCACCAAGGCCGAGGCGGTGCAGGCCCCCAAGGGCGGGCAGAGCGACCAGATCACCTCCCGGTCCGTCCCCAGGCTCAACCGGGCGGCCGTCGCGGCGCAGAGCGCGGAGATCGACGCGGTGTCGGGGGCGACCTACACGAGTTCCGGCTACCGGAAGTCGCTGCAGTCGGCGCTGGACAAGGCGCGGGCGGCGGGGCCCGCGGAGTCCTCCGGACCGGGGAACGCCGGGAACGGCGGGAACGCCGGGAGTGCGCAGGCGCGGACCGTCACCGGGGACGTGGCGCAGACGCAGTACGGGCCGGTACAGGTGCGGATCACCGTCAGCGGCGGGAAGATCACCAAGGCCGAGGCGGTGCAGACGCCCGAGGGCGGACGGAGCGACCAGATCACCTCCGACGCCGTGCCGAAGCTCAACCGGGCGGCGGTGGCGGCCGGCGACGCGGAGATCGACGCGGTGTCGGGGGCCACGTACACGAGCGCGGGGTACGAGCAGTCGCTCCAGTCGGCGCTGGACAAGGCCGGTGGCTGACACGGTGGCCGGGTCGGCTGAGGCTCCCGCCGCGGTGCGTCACGCGGAGGAGACGATGGGGACCGTCTTCTCCCTCGACGTCCGCGGCGGGGAACCCGCTGTGGTGCGCGCGGCGCTGGAGGAGGCCGTCGCGGGGCTGCACCGGGTCGACGAGGTGTTCAGCACGTACCGCGACGACAGCCAGCTCTCCCGGCTGGCGCGGGGGGAGCTGGGCGTCGGGGAGTGCGATGCCGAGGTCGCCGAGGTGCTGGAGCTGGCCGCGGAGGCGGAGCGGGTGAGCGACGGCTGGTTCAGTCCGCGCTACCGGGGGCGGCTCGATCCGACGGGCATCGTCAAGGGCTGGGCCACCGAGCGGGCGGCGCGGCGGCTCGCGGCGGCGGGGGCGACGGGGGTGAGCGTCAACGGGGGCGGTGACGTGCAGGTGCTGGGGGCGCCGGGGGCGGGGCGGCCGTGGCGGGTGGGTGTGTCGGACCCGTTGCGTCCGGGCGGTCTCGCCGCCGTCGTCTCCGCGGCCGGCGCGGGCGAACTGGCGGTGGCGACGTCCGGTACCGCGGAACGGGGGGATCACATCGCCGATCCCCGGACGGGGCGGCCGGCGGTGACCGATCTGGTCGCCGTGACGGTCGTCGCGCCTCGGCTGACGTGGGCGGACTGCTGGGCCACGGCGGCGTTCGCGATGGGGTCGCGGGAGGGGTTGCGGTGGCTGGAGTCCTTGCCGGACGTCGAGGGGCTGCTGATCACCGCGGGTGACGAGGTGCGGTGCACCGGGGGGCTGGCGGGGTGGCTGGGGTGAGCGGCGCCCCTGGGTGAGCGGTGCTGCGGCTGAGGTACCGGTGTGGCACTCACCCGCGTTCGCGGGTGCCGCTGCGCCCACCCGTGCCGCCCCAGCGGCACGACTGCCCGCAGCTGGGGGACGCTCGGCGGGCGGTGCAGCAGCTCCCTCAGGGGCGCGGGGAACTGCGCGACCGGCCACGACGCACCCGCAGTCGGCAGAGCACCGCCCCGGCCCCTTCAGTGGCCGTTCTGGGCCAGGCGCAGCAAGTGGTCGGCCAGCGCCTGGCCCCCCGTCGGCTCCCGGCTGATCAGCAGCAGCGTGTCGTCGCCGGCGATCGTGCCGAGGATGTCGTGCAGTTCCGCCTGGTCGATCGCCGAGGCCAGGAACTGTGCGGCACCGGGCGGGGTGCGCAGGACCACCAGGTTCGCGGAGGCCTCCGCGGAGATCAGCAGCTCCTGGGAGAGCCGCCGCATCCGCTCCTCCTTCGCGGACTCCCCCAGCGGCGCCCGGGGGGTGCGGAACCCCCCCTCGCTCGGCACCGCGTAGATCAGGTCGCCGTCGGTGTTGCGGATCTTCACCGCGTTCAGCTCGTCCAGATCCCGGGAGAGCGTCGCCTGGGTGACGCTCAGCCCGTCGTCGGCGAGCAGCTTCGCCAGCTGGCTCTGCGACCGCACCGGCTGCCGGTTGAGGATGTCCACGATCCGGCGGTGGCGTGCGGTGCGCGTCTGCGGCACGGCAGGCCCGGCGTGCTGGCCCTGGTCCTGCTCCTGGCTCATCGTCGTCTCATTCTCCGGATCGTCCTTCCCCGCCCGCCGTGCCGGCCTGGTCCAGGATGCCGGGCAGCGCCCCGAGGAAGGCGTCCACCGCGTCGTCCCCGAGGTTCAGCGGCGGCATCAGCCGTACGACATCGGGGGCGGGCGCGTTCACGAGGAATCCGGCGTCCTGAGCCGCCTGTTGCACCTGGGGCGCGAGCGGCTCGGTGAGCACGATACCCAGGAGGAGGCCCGCACCCCGGACATGGTCGATCAAGGCGTGGCCGGATCCCTCGATCCCGTCGCGGAGTTTCTCGCCCTGCCGCTTGACGTTCTCCAGCAGTCCCTCGTTCTCGATCGTGTCGAGAACGGCGAGTCCGGCGGCGCAGGCGACGGGGTTGCCGCCGAAGGTCGTGCCGTGGTGGCCGGGCCCCAGCAGGTCGGCGGCGCGGCCGAAGGCGACGGTGGCGCCCAGCGGCAGGCCGCCGCCGAGCTGCTTGGCCAGGGTGACGACGTCCGGCAGGACGCCCTCGTGGGCCTGGTACTCGAACCAGTTGCCGGTGCGGCCGATGCCGGTCTGCACCTCGTCCAGCACGAGCAGCGCGCCCTTGGCCGCGGTGATGGCGCGGGCCGCCTTCAGGTAGCCGGGGGGCGGGACGACCACGCCGTGTTCGCCCTGGACGGGTTCGATGACGACCAGGGCCGTCTGCTCGGTGACCGCGGCGTCCAGCGCCTGCGCGTCGCCGAAGGGCACGTGGGTGACGTCGGCGGGCAGCGGCTGGAACGGCTCCCGCTTGCCGGGCTGCCCGGTGAGCGCGAGGGCGCCCATCGTACGGCCGTGGAAGCCGCCCTCGGTGGCGACGACGTGGGTCCGTCCGGTGAGCCGGCCGATCTTGAAGGCGGCCTCGTTGGCCTCGGCGCCGGAGTTGCAGAAGAAGACCCTGCCGTCCCGGCCGAAGAGCTGGAGCAGCCGTTCGGCGAGGGCGACGGTCGGCTCGGCCATGAAGAAGTTGGAGATGTGGCCCAGGGAGCCGATCTGGCGGCTCACGGCCTCGACGATCGCCGGGTGGGCGTGGCCGAGGGCGTTGGTCGCGATGCCGCCGACGAAGTCGAGGTACTCCGTGCCCTCGGCGTCCCAGACCTTCGGGCCCTCGCCGCGTACGAGGGGCAGGCGCGGCGTGCCGTAGTTGTTCATCAGCGCGCCCTGCCACCGTGCGGTCAGTTCTGCGTTGCTCACGACTCCCCCTGTTCGTCGGGCACGACCATCGTGCCGATGCCCTCGTCCGTGAAGATCTCCAGCAGGATCGAGTGCTGGACCCGGCCGTCGATGACGCGGGCGGTGGTCACGCCGTTGCGTACGGCGTGCAGACAGCCCTCCATCTTCGGCACCATGCCGGAGGACAGCTCCGGCAGGAGTTTCTCGAGCTGGGACGCGGTGAGGCGGCTGATCACCTCGTCGGAGTTCGGCCAGTCCTCGTAGAGGCCCTCGACGTCGGTGAGGACCATGAGAGTCTCGGCGCCGAGCGCCGCAGCGAGTGCCGCAGCCGCCGTATCAGCATTGACGTTGTAGACATGTCCGTCGTCCTGGGAGCGGGCGATCGACGAGACGACCGGGATGCGGCCGTCGGCGAGCAGGGCCTCGATCGCGCCCGTGTCGATCGCGGTGATCTCGCCGACCCGCCCGATGTCGACGAGCTCGCCGTCGATCTCGGGCCGGTGCCTGGTGGCGGTGAGGGTGTGCGCGTCCTCGCCGGTGAGGCCGACGGCGAACGGGCCGTGCCGGTTGAGCAGTCCGACCAGTTCCCGCTGCACCTGTCCGGCGAGCACCATGCGTACGACGTCCATGGCCTCCTCGGTGGTGACGCGCAGGCCGGCCTTGAACTCGCTGACGATGCCGTGCCGGTCGAGCGCGCGGCTGATCTGCGGGCCGCCGCCGTGCACGACGACGGGCTTGAGGCCGGCGTGCCGCAGGAAGACGACGTCCTGGGCGAAGGCTGCCTTGAGGTCCTCGTCGACCATGGCGTTGCCGCCGAACTTGATGACGACCGTCTTTCCGTGGTGGCGGGTCAGCCAGGGCAGCGCCTCGATGAGGATCTGGGCCTTGGGCAGCGCGGTGTGCTTACGCGTGGTGCTCATGACGAGTAGGCGCTGTTCTCGTGGACGTAGTCGGCGGTGAGGTCGTTGGTCCAGATGACGGCTCCGGCGTCACCGGCGGCGAGGTCGGCGACGATGTGCACCTCGCGGTAGCGCATGTCGACCTTGTCGCGGTCCTCGCCGACGCCGCCGTTCTTGCAGACCCAGACGCCGTTGATGGCGACGTTGAGCTCGTCGGGCTCGAAGGCGGCCTTCGTGGTGCCGATGGCGGAGAGGACACGGCCCCAGTTGGGGTCCTCGCCGTGGACGGCGCACTTGAGGAGGTTGTTGCGGGCGATGGAGCGGCCCACCTCGACGGCGTCGTCCTCGGTCGCGGCGTTGATCACCTCGACCTTGATGTCCTTGCTGGCGCCCTCGGCGTCGCGGATGAGCTGCTGGCCGAGGTCGTCGCAGACGGTCCGTACCGCCTCGGCGAACTCGGCGTACTCGGGGGTCGCCCCGGTGGCACCGGAGGCGAGCAGCAGCACGGTGTCGTTGGTGGACATGCAGCCGTCGGAGTCGACCCGGTCGAAGGTGACCCGGGTCGCGTCCCGCAGGGCCCTGTCGAGCACCTCGGCGTCGAGGTCGGCGTCGGTGGTGAGGACGACGAGCATGGTGGCGAGGCCGGGGGCGAGCATGCCGGCGCCCTTGGCCATGCCGCCGACGGTCCAGCCGTCCTTGGTGACGACGGACGTCTTGTGGACGGTGTCGGTGGTCTTGATGGCGATGGCGGCCTTCTCACCGCCGTGTTCGGACAGCTGGGCGGCGGCGGTCTCGACGCCGGGGAGCAGCTTGTCCATGGGGAGCAGGACGCCGATGAGTCCCGTCGAGCAGACGGCGATCTCGCCCGCGCCGGTGCCGAGCACCTCGGCGGCCTTCTCGGCGGTGGCGTGGGTGTCCTGGAAGCCCTTCGGTCCCGTACAGGCGTTGGCGCCGCCGGAGTTGAGGACGACGGCGGACAGCTGCCCGCTCTTCAGCACCTGCTCGGACCAGAGGACGGGTGCCGCCTTGACGCGGTTGGAGGTGAAGACGCCGGCGGCGGCGCGGCGGGGGCCGTTGTTGACCACGAGGGCCAGGTCGGGGTTGCCGTTCTCCTTGATCCCGGCGGCGATGCCCGCCGCCGTGAATCCCTTCGCTGCCGTCACACTCACGGCGCAACTCCGATCGTCGTCAGCCCGGTGGCCTCGTCGAGCCCCAGGGCGATGTTCATGCTCTGGACGGCACCGCCCGCGGTGCCCTTGGTCAGGTTGTCGATGGCGCTGATCGCGATGATCCTGCCCGCGGCGGCGTCGTACGCGACCTGCACCTGAACGGCGTTGGAACCGTGGACGGACGCGGTCGCCGGCCACTGCCCCTCGGGGAGCAGACGGACGAAGGGCTCGTCGGCGAAGGCCTTCTCGTAGGCGGCGCGCACGGACTCGGCGGTGACGCCGGGCTTCGCCTTCGCGGTGCAGGTGGCGAGGATGCCGCGGGGCATCGGCGCGAGGGTCGGCGTGAAGGAGACCACGACCCGCTCGCCGGCCGCCGCACTGAGGTTCTGGATCATCTCGGGGGTGTGCCGGTGCCCGCCGCCCACGCCGTACGGCGACATGGAGCCCATGACCTCGCTGCCCAGCAGGTGCGGCTTGGGCGCCTTGCCCGCGCCGGAGGTGCCGGAGGCGGCGACGACCACCACTTCGGGCTCGGCGAGACCGGCGGTGTACGCCGGGAAGAGGGCGAGGGAGACGGCGGTGGGGTAGCAACCGGGCACCGCGACGCGCTTGGACCCCTCCAGCGCGGCGCGGGCACCCGGAAGTTCGGGCAGGCCGTAGGGCCAGGTGCCGGCGTGCGGGGAGCCGTAGAACGTCTCCCAGTCGGCGGCGTCCTTCAGCCGGAAGTCGGCGCCCATGTCGATCACGAGCACCTCCTCGCCGAGCTGCTCGGCGACGGCGGCGGACTGGCCGTGCGGCAGCGCGAGGAACACGACGTCGTGCCCGGCGAGCGCCTCGGGCGTGGTCGGCTCCAGTACGCGGTCGGCGAGCGGCAGCAGGTGCGGCTGGAGCGCGCCCAGCCGCTGGCCGGCGTTGGAGTTTCCGGTCAGGGCACCGATCTCGATCCCGGGGTGTGTCAGGAGCAGACGCAGCAGCTCACCGCCCGCGTACCCGCTCGCTCCGGCCACCGCCGCACGTACCGCCATGGAAAACCCTCCTCCTGGATGGCATGACTATACGTTTCCATGCACGTTTATGCAACGGCGGACGCGTGCGGGCCGCCGTCGCGGAGACGGCGGCCCGTGTCCCGGTACCCGCTACCGCTGCTTGATCCGCAGGAACGTCACCGAGTTCGCCGGGAAGGTGTACGTGAACTTCTCCGCCGCGCCCCGGAAGGTGGACGTCACCGGGGTGACCGGGGCGTCCGTCTCGGTGTTGACCGCGTCCGCGTCGGCGGCCAGGGTGGTCACGCGAGCCTTGGCGGAGACCCTCGCGCCGCCGAGGTCGATCGCCGTGCGGGCCTCGGCCGGCCGGGCGTTGACGACCTTGACGATCAGGTCGCCGGTGCGGGCGTCCTCGGTGACCACCTGGCGGAACGGCTCGGCCGGCTTGTCGTCGGTGAAGCCGCCCCACTCCTGGCCGTCGAGGTAGAGGGTCACCTGGCGGCCCCGCACCTTGACGTCGATGTCGTAGGCGCGGCCCGTCTCGATCGAGCCGGCCTTGGAGATCAGCGTCGACTTGCCGCCGTCCGAGGCCTGCTCGACGGCGGACCGGGTGTTGTTCCAGCCGCCGAGGTTCCACCAGTAGTAGTTGCCGGTGTCCTTGACGCCGAAGGCGACGAGGAAGCCCTCCTTGCCGGCCTTCTTGGTGGCCTTCACGTGCAGGTCGTAGTCGTGCCAGGCCGGGTCGCCGGCCGTGACCAGGGTGTTCTCGGCGGCCTCGTCGGTCTGCACGTACTGCCCGTCCTGGACGCTCCAGCTGCCGCCGCCTTGTTGCGTCCACTTCGAGGCGTCACCGGAGAAGTCGTCGCTCAGCAGCGTCGTGCCGTCGGCGGCGGTCACCTCCACGTCGTCGTACGCCGCGCTCGTCGCCCACGTCGACAGGCCGACGGCGCCGGTGACGGGGCCGCTGACGTCCGGGGTGGTGCTCGCCCGCGACGGGACCACGCGGTCGCCGACGTTGGTCATGAACAGCTTCTGGACCTCGTAGTTGGCCGAACCCCAGGAGGCGTGGTTGTTGAACCAGATCATGTCCGGCGACCACTGGACGTAGTCCTCGTTGGCGAGCAGCGGCGCGTACGAGGCCAGCTCGACGATGTCGGCGTTGCGCTCCAGGCCGGTCATGAAGGCGGCTTCGGCGAGGCCGTTCTTCCAGGCGTTGCCCTGGGAGGCGTACTCGCCGAGGAAGACCTTCGGGCCGTTCCTGTCGTAGGAGTCGTAGCGGTCGTTGTTCTGCAGGAACCACTGCGGGCTGTTGTAGTAGTGCTCGTCGACCATGTCGACCTCGCCCTCGCGGTTGAGCTGCCAGGCGGTGTCGAAGGTCGTGCCGGAGTCGTCGGGGCCGGAGTTGGAGACGACCGTGATGTCCGGGTACTTCGCCTCGATGGCGGCCCGGAACTGCTGGAAGCGGGCGAAGAACTCGCGCGGCAGGTTCTCCTCGTTGCCGACCCCGATGTGGGTGAGGCCGAAGGGCTCGGGGTGGCCCATCTCGGCGCGGACCTTGCCCCAGGTGGAGGTGGCCGGGCCGTTGGCGAACTCGATCAGGTCGAGGGTGTCCTGGATGTGCCGCTTCAGCAGTGCGGGGTCGTCGGTGGCCCTGTTCTGGCCGCAGCCGGTGACCAGCGCGGGGACGACGGGCAGCGGCATCGCGCCGACGTCCTCGGCGAAGCGGAAGTACTCGTAGTAGCCGAGGCCGTAACTCTGGTTGTAGCCCCAGAAGTTGGCGTTGGTGGCGCGTTCCTCGACCGGGCCGACGGTGTCCTTCCACTGGTAGGAGCGCTTGCGCTGCCAGCCGGAGGCCTCGCTGTAGTCCTCCATGGAGCCGGTGTTGACCAGACAGCCGCCGGGGAAGCGGACGAAGCCGGGCTCCAGGGCGGCGATCTTCTCGGCGAGGTCCTTGCGCAGGCCGTTGGGCTGGTTCTTGTAGGTGTCGCGCGGGAACAGCGACACCATGTCGAGGGCGGCGGCACCGGAGGAGGCGACGGCGAGCCGGCCGCGGTTGCTGGTGCGGGTCGCCTTGAAGGTGGCCTCGTACTTCGCCCAGCCGCCCTCGACGGCCACCTTGCGGGCCTTCGCGAGCTCACCGGCGGCGTCCTTCAGCGTGACGGTGAGGGTGGTGCCGCTCTCGGCGCGGGCCCACACCGAGAAGTCGTACCGCTCGCCCTCCTCCACCCGGACGCCGGTGTTGTAGCCGGAGTTGGTGACCGACGAACCGGCGGCCAGGGAGAGGTAGTTGCGGTTGCGCTCGTTGAGCCGGCCGGAGTCGTTCACCACCTCGGCCGTGCCGCCCACCGCCCAGGAGGTCAGGGGCGTGTAGGAGCCGTTGTCGGCGGTGGAGTACTCGAAGGACCGGTTCTGCACGAGCTCGGCGTACAGGCCGCCGTCGGCGGCCCGGTTGATGTCCTCGAAGAAGACGCCGTACATCGTGTCGTCGATCTCCGCGCCCTCGGCTCCCGGGTCGACGGTGATCGTGTAGTCGGTGGTGTCCTCGGCGTGCGCGGGGGCCGGGACGAGGGCGGCGGCCGTCAGGAGCGCGGTGGCGGTGAGACCGAGTCTGAGGCGGGTGCGGTGGCGTGCCGTGCGTGACATGGATACTCAGCGGCTCTCTCTAGGAGTGGATGACTCTAGGAGGTGTTCGATATATCGATCAGTGGTCAGCACTTCGAACGGCAAGATAGGGAGGAGGCAGGAGCACGTCAATGGGTCGTGCGACGACGAGCACCACGCGGGAACGAGGCGGGATGGGCGAGTTCTGGCCAGTGCCCGACGTACTGGGCTATCTGAGCGGCCGCTGGCGGGCGGAACGGACCGTGCGGGACCTGGCGAGCGGCGAGGAGGGGCGCTTCGAGGGGACGGTCGTTTTCGGCCCGCTGGAGGGCGGCGGCCTGCTGCAGAGCGAGACCGGCGACTTCACCTGGCGGGGCGTCACCCGGCCCGCCGGGCGGACCCTGCGCTTCCTGCCCGGTCCGGGCGGCACGGCGGACGTGCGGTTCGCGGACGGGCGCCCCTTCCACGGCCTGGACCTCTCCACGGGACGGTACGTCGCCGACCACCCCTGCTCGGCCGACCTCTACCGGGGCGAGTTCACCGTCCGGGACGCGGACCACTGGCGGACCCTCTGGCGGGTGCGCGGTCCCGCGAAGGACCTGGAGCTCACCACCGGCTACGCGCGCGTGGGCTGAGCGGGCACCCCTTCGAGGCGCAGGCTCCAGCGGCCCGCCCGGCCGGCGACGCCGATCGTCGACAGCGAGCGGACGTCGATGTTCCAGTACGTGGCGGGCGGAGCCTTGAGCACGTACACCAGGGCCGCGCGGATCACCGACGGCTCGGCCACGGCGACGATCCGGCAGCCGTCCTCGACCGGCCGGGTGTCGAGCCAGCCGCCGACGCGGCCGATGAAGGCCGGCAGCGACTCCCCGCCGTGCGGGGTGGACCGCGGGTCGGCGAGCCAGGCGTCGACGGCCCCCGGCTCCCGGGCCATCGCCTCCCCGAGGGTCAGCCCTCGCCAGCGGCCCATGTCGCAGTCGCGCAGGGCGAGTTGCACCAGCGGCGCGTATCCGAGCCCTTCCCCGGTGGCACGGCTGCGCGGGGCCGGGGAACAGTAGCGCAGATCGGCCGCGGCGAGCGGCAGCAGTTCGTGCGCGACCCGTCGCACCTCGCTCCAGCCGGCCTGGTCCAGCGGCCGGTCGTCCTCGAAACGTTCGGCGAGGACCGAGGAGCTCCCCGCGGCGGCGACGAACGTGACCCGAAGTGCCATGCGGGGATCGTGGGTCTCCGGGGTGCGCGGGTCAAGAGGTGTCACGGAGACGTCACTCAAGGTGCATCCGGGCTTACCGGCTGGCAGGGACGCGTCGGGCAAGTGCCCCGAAACGCGCCGTCATTCCCGGACGAGCGTCATCCAGTGGTCGGGCCGCTCCAGCGGCCGGAACCCGAGCTTCGCGTAGACCCCGTGCGCGTCGTACGTGGCCAGCATGATCCGCTTCAGCCCGCAGGGCCGCAGTTCCTCCCGCACGGCCGCCACCAGGGCCGTACCAATGCCCTTGCCGCGCACCGACGGGTCCACGTACACGTCGCACAGCCAGGCGAAGGTCGCCCGGTCGGTGACGACCCGGGCGTACGCCACCTGCTCCCCCGAGAGCGTGTCGTGGACGCCGAAGTTGAGCGAGCCCTCGATCGCCCGGTCCTGCTTCTCACGGGAGCGGCCCAGCGCCCAGTAGGCGTCGGTGGACAGCCACCGGTGCACGCGCTCGGCGTCGATCCGGGCGGTGTCGGTGGAGGTCTCGTAGCCCTCGGGCAGGCGCGGGGTGTCGGTCACGGCCGGATGCTCGCAGGTCGGGCGGGGCGGCGTCGAACCGTTATCCCCGGTGTCCCGGCACCTCGTCGCGGGCGGCGCGCAGTCGCCGTACCCCCTCCGCGATCTCCCCGGTGCCGGCCACCGCCGCGAAGCTCAGGCGGAGGTGGCCGGCCGGGGGTTCGGCGCTGAAGTAGGGGCGGCCGGGAGTGACGGCGACGCCCGCGCGCAGGGCGGCGGCGGTCAGGGCCGGCTCGGACGTGCCGTCGGGCAGCCGCAGCCACAGGTGGTAGCCGCCGGACGGGATGTGCGGCAGGGCGAGTTCGGGCAGGCGCAGGCGGAGCGCGGCGGTCATCGCGTCCCGGCGGGCCCGCAGCGCGGCCGAGACCGCGCGCAGATGGCGCGGCCAGGCGGGCGAGCCGACGAGTTCCAGCGTGGCCTCCTGGAGGGGCCGGGGCACGAAGAAGGTGTCGACGACCTGGATGGCCCGCAGCCGTTCCAGGACCGGGCCGTGCGCGGCCAGGGCGCTCACCCGGAAGCTGGGCGAGGTCGCCTTGGTCAGCGAGCAGACGTGCACCACCACCCCGTCGGGGTCGTCGGCGGCGAGCGGGCGCGGCAGCGGGCCCGCGTCCTCGTGCACCAGCCGCCGTACGAAGTCGTCCTCGACCACGAAGGCGCCTGCCTCGCGGGCGATGCGCAGCACCTCACCGCGCCGGTCGGGGGCGAGCACGGCGCCGGTGGGGTTCTGGAACAGCGGCTGGCAGACGAAGACCCGGGCGCCGGTCGCCCGGAACGCGTCCGCGAGCAGCGCGGGCCGTACGCCGTCCGCGTCCACCGGGACGGGCACCGGGCGCAGTCCCGCCGCGCGGGCGATGGCCAGCATGCCCGGGTAGGTGGGCGACTCGACGAGGACGGGGGCGCCCGGCGGGGCGAGCGCGCGCAGGGCGGTGGTCAGCCCGGACTGCCCGCCCGAGGTGACCAGCACGCCCGCCGCCGTCATCGGCCCGCCGATGCTGCGCGCGAACCACTCGCGCAGCTCCGGCAGCCCCTCCATGGGCGGCCGTCCCCAGGCGCCCGGCCGCCGTCCGGCCCGGGACAGCGCCGCCGCCATGGCCCGCTCCGGCTGCAGGGAGGGGTGCAGATAGCCGCCGTTGAACTCGATCACCCCGGGCGGCGGGGCGGCCAGCGAGACCAGCACCCCGGAGGCGTCCACCGAACGCGGTACGAGGTCGGCGGCCCCGTCGGCGCTGAGGGCGACCTCCTGCCAGGAGGTGTCCCCGGCGGGCGCGGCCGTCGTCCGGGGCTGTGCGCGGAAGGCGCCGGCGCCGGGCCGGGTGATCACCAGGCCCTCGGCGGCGAGCTGCGCCAGCGCCCGGGAGACGGTCACCGGACTCACCCGGAACCGCTCCACCAGGGCCCGACTGGAGGGGAGCTTTCCACCGGGAGAGTAGCGGTCCAGCTCCCTCCGCAACTGTTCCGCCAGCTCACCGACACTGCTACGCTCATGCATGAGAGCACAGAATAGCGCTACCGCTGATCTGCCGATAGCAGTCACCGCCCCCCGCGACCGCCGCGGCTTCGGCACCCTCCAGGCCGCCCTCGGCGTGATCGCCTTCTCCCTCACCTTCCCGGCCACCGCCTGGGGTCTCGAAGGCTTCGGGCCCTGGTCGCTGGTGGCGGTGCGCAGTGTGCTCGCGGCGTTCATCGCCGGCGGCTGTCTGCTCGCCCTGCGCGTCGCGCCGCCGGCCCGGCGGCACTGGCCCGGACTCGCGGTGGTCGGCGCGGGAGTGGTGCTCGGTTTCCCGATGCTGACCACCCTGGCGCTGCAGACCTCCACCACCGCGCACGCGGCGGTCGTGGTGGGCCTGCTCCCGCTGACCACGGCACTGCTGTCCGCCCTGCGCGTCGGCTCCCGGCCCTCGCGCGTCTTCTGGGTGGCGGCCCTCGCCGGGGCCGCCGCCGTCGTGGCGTTCACGGTGCAGCAGAGCGGCGGCGCGCTGACCACGGCCGACCTGTACCTGTTCGGGGCGCTGCTGGTGTGCGCGGCCGGGTACACCGAGGGCGGCAGGCTGGCCCGGGTGATGCCGGGCTGGCAGGTGATCGGCTGGGCGCTGATGCTGTGCCTGCCGCTCACCGTGCCCGCCGCCGCGGTCGCGCTGGCCGTCGAACCGGTGACGCTGACCGCCCACAGCGTGACCGGCCTGCTGTGGGTGGCGGCGGGCTCGCAGTTCCTCGGGCTGATCGTCTGGTACCGGGGCATGGCGGCCATCGGCATTCCCAAGGCCAGCCAGTTGCAGCTGGCCCAGCCTCTGCTCACACTGGTGTGGTCGGTGCTGCTGCTGAACGAGCAGCTGACGGTGGCCGCCCCGCTGACGGCCGCGGCTGTGCTCGTGTGCATCGCCGTCACCCAGCGGGCACGCGGTTGAGAGGAGGCCCCGATGCGCGCAACCGAGGGCGACCAGCTTGTCCAGCACGGCAGGGTGGTCGGCCAGCACGACAAGGTCGGAGAGATCGTCGAAGTGATGGGCCAGGAAGGGAACCCGCCCTACCGCGTCCGTTTCCAGGACGGGCACGAGGGCGTGTGCTCGCCCGGCCCCGACACCGAGATCCGGCACAAGACCCCACAGCACTAGATCAGCGCGGAGGTTCCGCCGGCTGCCGGTAGTGGTCGGCGACCACCCGCGCCATCGCCCCGACGGGGTCGGCCGTCACCTCACGGGCGGCGAAGAAGACGTGCCCGCGCACCTCCGGGTGCGCGGCGGCCAGCGTGAGGTGGCGGGACAGCTCGGCCGGATCCCGCCAGGCCGCGGGCTGGGCCGGGTCGCCCGCCTTGTAGAGGGCCTCCCCCGCGTACAGCAGGGTCCCGGAGCCCCGGACGACCTCGGCCCACCAGGGCAGCAGCTTCGCGTAGTCGGCGGCGGCGAAGCCGATGTTCCAGTACAGCTGCGGGCAGATGTAGTCGATCCAGTTCTCCCGGGCCCACCGGCGGGTGTCGGCGTGCAGGTCGTCGTACGTCTGCACGCCCGCGCGGGTGTCGGAGCCCCGCCCGTCCACGTCGGCGTTGCGCCACACGCCGAAGGGGCTGATGCCGAAGCGGGTGCCGGGCCGGATCTCCTTGATCCCGGCGGCCGTCTCGCGCACCAGCCGGTCGACGTTGTCCCGCCGCCAGGCCGCCCGGTCCGGGAAGCCGCCGCCGTGGGTGTCGTGGGCGAGGTCGTCGTCGAAGGTCTGGCCGGCCACCGGGTACGGGTAGAAGTAGTCGTCGAAGTGGACCGCGTCGACGGGGTAGCGGCGCACCGCGTCGAGCATCGCCTCCCGTACGAAGGCACGGACCTCGGGCAGCCCCGGGTTGTAGTAGAGCCTGCCGCCGTACGGGACGGTCCAGCCGGGGTTGCGGCGGGCGGGGTGGGAGGCGGTGAGCCGGCCGGGGTCGGCGTGCGTGGCCACGCGGTACGGGTTGAACCAGGCGTGCAGCTCCAGGCCTCGGGCGTGGGCCTCGGCGACGGCCGTGCCGAGCGGGTCCCAGCCGGGATGCGCGCCCTGGGTGCCGGTGAGGTACTGCGACCACGGCTCGTACGGCGAGGGCCACAGCGCGTCGGCCGTGGGCCGCACCTGGAGGATCACGGTGTTGAGGCGGTTGCGGACGGCCGCGTCGAGGTGGGCGAGCAGTTCGGCGCGCTGCCGCGCGGCGCTCAGCCCCGGCCGGGAGGGCCAGTCCCGGTTGGTGACGGTGGCCACCCACATGCCCCGCATCTCACCGGTCGCCGCGGCCGGCACCGCGCGTCGCCGCGGCGCGGCGGACGCCCGCGGCACCATCGCCAGCGCGGCCAGCCCCGCCGTCGCGAACATCCTGCGTGACACCCGTCCCATGACGCCCCCCTGGAACACCGCCGAACCGCCTGGTCGGACACGGTCCTGCGCCCAGGATGCCCCACCCCCACGATCGATCATCGATACTTCGGAGTAACGTGCACGGACGGAGCAGGAACCGGGACCCGGCGAGCCTGCCACAGCCGTAAGCAGTAGCGAAGGGAACGATGTGACCGACATCGAGCGCGTCGGAGTGGTGGGCTGCGGTCAGATGGGTGCGGGGATCGCCGAGGTGTGCGCCCGGGCCGGACTGGACGTCAGGGTCGCCGAGACCACCGGCGAGGCCCTGGAGATCGGCCGTACCCGGCTGTTCAACTCCCTGTCGAAGGCGGCCGAGCGCGGCAAGATCTCCGAGGAGGAGCTGGCGGCCACGCAGGCCCGGCTGAGCTTCACCACGGACCTCGGCGAGTTCGCCGACCGTGATCTGGTGATCGAGGCCGTGGTCGAGAACGAGCAGGTCAAGACCGAGATCTTCCAGGTCCTCGACCAGGTGGTGACCCGGCCGGACGCGATCCTGGCCTCCAACACCTCCTCCATCCCGCTGGTGAAGCTGGCGGTCGCCACCTCGCGGCCCGACCACGTCATCGGCATCCACTTCTTCAACCCGGCCCCGGTGCAGAAGCTGGTCGAGCTGATCCCGGCGCTGACCACCTCCGAGGGCACGCTGAGCCGGGCCCAGGTCTTCGCCGAGAAGGTGCTGGGCAAGCACGCGATCCGCGCCCAGGACCGCTCCGGCTTCGTGGTGAACGCGCTGCTGATCCCGTACCTGCTCTCCGCGATCCGGATGTTCGAGTCGGGCATCGCCAGCCGCGAGGACATCGACAACGGCATGGAGATGGGCTGCGCCCACCCGATGGGCCCGCTGAAGCTGTCCGACCTGATCGGCCTGGACACGGTGGCCTCGGTGGCGTACTCGATGTACGAGGAGTACAAGGAGCCGCTGTACGCCGCTCCGCCGCTGCTGCAGCGCATGGTCGACGCGGGACGGCTGGGCCGGAAGTCGGGGTCGGGGTTCTACACCTACGGCTGACACCGCGGTCGTGGGCCCGGTCCGGTGGTTCCGGGTCGGGCCCACAGTCGTTCCCGCCGGGGCGACGGCTGGGCGGAGTCGCGTCACTCCCGAGACGGCCTGTCCCTCACGACGCTTTTCTGTCGCACTCGTCCGATTTCTCGACCTCCTTCGTGAAGGAGACGATCAGACGCTTCATGGCGTCGGCGTCCCTGTGGTCGGAACCGTAGGCCTGAATTCCGGTGTAGAGCTCCTGCTCGTACTTCTCGTCGACGCAGCCTTCCGTCTTGCCGAACGCCTGCCAGCCGGAATACACGTACCGCCCCTCGTCCGCGGTCTCCTCCACCCGCTCCAGGGTCTGGCCGCGGAGGAAGTGCGCCGTGTCATGGCCACCCTGCCACCATTTCTGGACCGTTCTGACGGCGAGCTTTCCGTCCACGGACACATCGCACCAGATCGACGCGGGGTTGACCTCGGGCTTGACGGAGAGCTTCTCCCCCGGCGGGAGGAACGGAGTGAGCTCCTCGGCGTCGACGCGTATGCCGCAGAGGGTGCCCGGCACGGAGTAGTCCCTGGTCTCTTCGTCGGCGCCGCATCCCGTGACCGTGGGGGCCAGGGTGGCGAGAAGGACGGCGACGAAGGCAGGACCGGAGCGTGGTCCGGGAGCCGGTCGACGGCGGGTCATGGTGGTACCTCTCAAGGGCTGTTTGATATCCGGGTGAGGTTCGGCGACTTGGTCAGGACGTTGTCCGGCTGCCCGGAGTACGGCCGTCGACGATCGCCTGGGCGTTGTAGAAGCCCTGTTCGCCGCTGTCTCGGGCCCAGTTCTCGGCGTCGGCGGGGTCGACCATGCCGTGCTCTTCCGCGGCCAGCCGGGCCGCCTGGCCCGAGTGGTTGCCGTTGCTCTCCAGGACCTTCTGCCAGCGCTCGCCCCTCGCGTCCTCGGAGTCCTCCAGTTCCGTGCTCTTGAAGTCCTGGAACACGGATTCGAGGACGGTGCCGGTGACGGTGGTGGTGGCGCCACCCGCGAGGGCTCCGACCCAGGGGGTTGCGACGAAGGAGGTTCCCACGCCGACCGCCGTACCGAGACCACCGGAGATGCTGCTCTTGACCAGGTCCATCGAATCCTTGTAGGCCTCGTCCCGCTCCTTCCCCGCAGCCGCCAGTTCCTCTTGGCGGCCCGCGGCGAGGATGCCGGAGACCTCCCCCGACTTCTCCGCGATCTGCCGCACCACGTCTTCCGTGTCGTCGTCCACGACCCGGCCGGCAGGCAGATCGGGGTTGAGGTGGTACTCCATCAGATGGCTCATGTACGCCTTCTGGCCGACCTCCACCGCCGCGTAGCCGTCCGGGTTCTGGCCCACGGTGAAGAGGAGCTTCGTCACGTCCCGTGGATCGAGTACGGCCTCTTCCCCGTACATGGGGTACATCTTCTGTGTCCGCTCCCACGACGTCGACTCGGGGTCGTCCCGATCCGCGCCGCTGATGGACCGGTTGATGTCCGGGAGGTACTCGGCGGTGATCTGACCCACGCTGTCGATCATGTGTCCGTGCTTGAGCAGACGCTCCTCCGGGTCCTCGCCGATGGACGACACGAGGCGTTCCATGAGCTTGGTCTGCTCGGCGTTGTGGTGCGGTGTGTCCAGGGTCGGCTGTTCACCGGCCGGGTGGCCTGTGGTGGCGGCCTCGAGGGCCATCGCCAGGTTGTTCCGGCCCGCGATGCTCTCCTCGTGCTCGGAGTCGTAGTCGGTGGGCCAGTCACGCTCCTCGAAGAGGTAGTCGAAGTTGGTCAGTGACTTCTTGACCTCCTTGTCGTCCTTCTTCTCCGTGAAGTCGTGGTCCTCGTCCTTGGTGAGGAAGGTGTCGTTGAAGAAGGACGTCGCGGCGTCCGGGTTGTTGGCGAGGGCCTTGAGGTAACCCGTCATCGGGTCCCAGCCGCTGTCCGTGCCCGTGTGGTTGAGCGTCGCGTCGGGACCCATGCGCTGCCAGGCGCCGTGCCGCCCGTTGCTCGTGAACTTCTTCTCCGTGGCCATGAGCTTGTCGCCGTAGCTGTTCAGGAACCGGTCGTCGTAGTCGCCCCAGCGCATCAGGTTGCTCATCACCTGCCCGCCCAGCGGGAAACCGCCGCCGCGGCCCACGGGCTGGTCGACCAGGGCCACCATGTTGCCCTTCCACGAGGTCATCGCGGCGCTGTCGCTCTGGGTGGCGCTGGCGAGGGTGAGGCTCAGGTGCTTCTGGAGGTCGTCGAACTGCTCCCGGCGGTCATGGCGCAGCTCCCACCCCGCGTTCTGGCCGGTGATGCCGGTCCAGAAGTCCAGTGTCTTCCGCGGTCCGAGCGTGGTGGCGAAGCGTTCGGCGAACAGCGGGTCGGCGGAGTACTTCTTCAGCCCCGCGTTGAGCCGGTCGAACTCGGCGGTGGAGAGCTTCTCCGGGTCCTTCTTGGCGAGTGCCGCCAGCTCGTCGGCCGTCTTGAGCGCTTCGGCGGCCGCGTCCCGGTCCTGGTAACTAGCGTCGCCGAAACCGTAGTTGGTCTGGTCGGCCAGCGCCTTGAGGACTTTGCTGGCGGAGTTGTCACTCTCGGTGGCCTTGCCGAGGATGCCCTGGATCTCGTCGCGCAGGGCGTTGACGTCGCTCTGGGTGTGGGAGGGCGGGGTGTGGCCCTCCGCCGCGCGGTCCGGGTGGACGTTCATGGTGACGGTGAAACCGCCGTCACCGGTGTCCATCACGGTGAGGTTCTTCTTCAGGCCGCGGTCGATGGCGTCCTTCAGCTGGGTGCGGTAGCCCTTCAGCTCCCCGGCGGTGTCCTTGAGGATGTCGTGGATGGACTTGGCCTGGGTGTGGGCGTCCTTGATCTCGCCGGCCGTCTTGCCGATGAACTCCTTGGTGACCCGTGAGTTCTCACCGGCCCAGTTCGCCTTGTTGGCCGCCTGGCGCAGGCCCTTCTCGGCGTCCTCGGCGAGGGTGTTCAGATTGCGGACGATGATCGACCAGTCCTCGACGGCGTCGTCGAGCAGCTTGAGGTTGGCGTGGCGCAGAGTGTCGAGATCCATGAGTGGTGCCCCCGTTGTGCGGTTACTTCTTCTTCTCGCCGTAGATCGGGTTCTTCTCCCCGGCCGGTCCCACCCGCTCGTCGAACCCGGCGTCGAGGGTGGCGATGCTGCTCATCTGCCGCTGGATGTAGGCCTCGTCACCATTGTGGATCTTCTTGGTGACCTGCATGTGGTTGGAGATGTGTGCGCAGGCGTCGAGGACGGTGTTCAGCTGCGTGGACCAGCGGTTCGACACGTGCTGGAGTCCGGAGCCGAGCGCGAATCCCTGTGAGGACAGGTCGCTCGCCGCCTCGTCGACGCTCGTGTTGTCCAGGCGGGCCTGGTCCCAGAGCCGGTCGTAGAGCTCGTGCGCGTGGCTGCCGATCTTGGAGAGGTCCTGCTGGTTGACGTTGAGGTCACCCGTCTTGTCGGGCGTCGTCGGGGCCGAGCCCGGGCCGGAGTCGCCGGGATACTGGTTGAGCTGCATCTGTGTCGCGCCGCCCTGCTGGCGTTCCAGCGCTTCGGCCTTCAGTTGGTTCCACTCGTCCCACGCCACCGACCTGCTCCTTCATCCCCGAAGACCATCGCCGGCAGGCCACTGATCGGCCCCGGCGCCGCTAGCGTAGTCATTCGTCCTGGAGTTCGGGACCGCTGCCCGCAGTCTCCTCCAAGGTCTCCACAGGACGTGGCCCGGGGGTCGGCGAGTCGGTGGTGCGTCCGAGGGCCCGGCACCCGAGGGCGCCGGGCCCTCGGTGTCAGGGCCTGCCGTCCTGGCCGAGCCGGAGGTGGTGCAGCAGGAGTAACGCCGCCGCCATGCCGGCGGCCGGGACCTCGCCGGCGGCGACCAGGTCGGGGACCACTTTCAGGGGCACCCACTCCCGGCGGTCCGACTCGAAGTCGTCCACGGGGTGTCCGACGTACTCGCCCTCGTCGGACCAGTAGATGTGGTGCCGGGCGTCGGTGAGGCCGTTGGACGGCTCCACGGTCATGAGGTGGTGCAGCGGCCCCGGACGCCAGCCGGTCTCCTCCTCCAGTTCCCGCGCGGCGGCCCGGGTGACGTCCTCGCCGTCCTCGGCCACGCCGGCCGCGAGTTCCCACCCCCAGCTGTCGGTGATGAAGCGGTGGCGCCACAGCAGGAGGACCTCGTTGGCCTCGTTCACCACCGTGGCCGCGGCGACGGGCCGCAGCCGGATGAGGAAGTGGTCGAGATGTCGGCCGTCCGGCAGTTCGACATCCGCGAGATTGACACTGAACCAGCGATTTGAGTACACGGTCTGTTCGTTCTGCTTCGTCCACTGCACGGTTCTGCCACCTTCCGACGAGTGAGGGGCAATATCGCAGCAGCGGTGGTCCGGCAGGCAGGCGCACGGGAGGCAGCCCGTGGCGCAGCGGCGGGTGCGGCGGAGGCGCGCGGCCGGGCACGGGGGGTCTTGACCCGTGCCCGCGCCTTCGCCCGTGCCCGCGCCTGCACCCGTGCCCGCACCCGTGCCCGCGCCTGCGCTACAGCGGTACGCGCATTGCCCCGTCGATGAGTTCGGCCGCCTCGGCGGTGCCCGCGCAGCCGCTGCGGACGAGGTGCTCGCGCACCTCGCGCAGTCTGTCCCGCAGCCGCTGCGACTCCATTCCCCGGGCCTGCTCGGCCATCCGCACCGCGACGGCCACCGCCTTGTCGGCATTGCCCTGGCGCAGTTCGATGGTGCTCAGCATGGCCAGCCGGTGCACCCGGCCCCGGTCGTGCGCGGGGGTGTCCACGGCCGCCGCCGCGTGTTCCCCGGCCGCCGCCAGCTCGCCGAGGCTGAGCAGCGCCTCCGCCACCTGGACGTTGACCAGGCCGGGCTGGACATAGCCGGTCTCGTCGGGTTCGGTTCCGCGCCGGATCCGCTCGGCGGCCTGTTCGGCCCGCCGGATGCGGGACAGCGCGGCGGTGCCGTCGCCGAGGTGCGCGTACGCCTTGGCCTGCATCGCGTACAGGTCGGAGGCGAGGGCCGGGGTGATGTGGGTGCCGGCGGCGCGCAGCGCGGCCTCCGCGAAGGCGACGGCCTGCCGGTACTCCCGGAGGTACAGCGACTGGTTGACGAGCAGCGCGATCACATAGGCGCCGAGTCCCCGGTCGCCGCTGGCCTTCGCCAGCCGCAGCGCCTGGTGGAAGTAGCGCTGGGCGAGGCCGTGCGCGTCGGAGTCGTACGCGCAGATGCCGGCGACCGCCACCAGGCCGCCGGTGGCCCGGTGCAGTTGGCGGCCGGTGGCGTCGGTGTAGCCGCCGCGCAGCAGCGGGGCGGCCTCGGCGTTGAGGAAACCGACGATCCGGGCGCGGGTCGCGACGCCACCCGCCTTGCGGTACATCTGCTCGTAGTGGGTGCGGGCGGCGCGCAGCATGTCGAGGTCGCCGGGGGTGACCCGGTGCCGGCCGCCGCGGGAGACGTCCATGTCCTCGGGCGGGTTCTCCCACTCCCACACGGGCATGACGGCGGGCGTGCCGGTGACGGCGGGGGCGCCGAGTATGTGCGGGCGCCGCTGCTGGTCGGAGCGCCACAGCGCGGTGGCCCGCTCGACGAACCCGCAGAGCGAGCCGGTGTGCGGGGCGGACGGCTCGCCGGGCACGCCGAGGCCGATGTCGTCGAGGGTGACCTGGCGGTGCAGGCGGGCGGCGAGCACCTCGCAGATCAGGTCGGGCACCTGGCCCCGGGGCCGCTGTCCCTTCAGCCACCGCGCCACGGCGGTGTGTTCGTAACGGAGCGACAGGCCGCGCGCCCGGCCGGCCTGGTTGACGTGCGCGGCCAGGCCCGCGTGCGAGATCCCGGCCTCGTCCAGGAACGCGTCGAGCAGAGTGTTGGGCTGCATTCCAGGCCCCCCGGTGGCTCGGTGCCGGACAGAGTAGTGGTTGCGCGTTCACACGGGGTGTGAACGGAGTGCCCGAATCCGCAGTGTGCGCGCACTGTCGCCGAACGTGTCCGGCCGGTTGACTGAAATGCCTCGAAAGAGGCCGGCCGGGCCGCCGGCTCCCCCTCGCACAGTGCGGCGGCCCGTTTCCACGCCGTCCGCCCTGCTGCCTGCCCGACACTCCGTGGCGGGACGGACGGCGTGGCGCCGGTCACGCCGGGGACTGGAGGTGATCCGTCGGGTGCGGGGGCGGGTGCGCGGTGCTCTGCCGCACGGTGGCGCGCATCCCGGTGGGGGTGCTCCCCACATGCCGCTCGTTCCTCAGGATCAGCAGGGCCACGTCGTCCTTCGGCGGGCCGGCGGTGTGCCGCAGCAGTGCCGTGAGGACCGTGCGCAGTACGGACCGGGCGGTGAGCGGGTGCTCGCGCACGGCCTCGGTGAGGACGTCCCGCAGGGGGAAGAACCGGCCCTCGGCGTCCCGTGCCTCCTCGGCTCCGTCCGTGTGCAGGACGAGTGCGTCACCGGGCAGCAGGGCTCCGCAGGGGACGGCGGGCAGCTCGGACGGCAGCGGGAACGGGCCGAGCGGCGGGAGCGGATCGGTGCGGGCGAGCGGTTCGGCCCGTGCGCCGGTCAGCAGATACGGCCAGGGGTGGCCGCAGTTCAGGGCCCGTACGCCCCCGTCCGGGAGGATCTCCAGCAGCAGGACGGTGACGAACTCCTCGCCGGGCGGGCCGTCCTGGGCGGCGCCCGCCGGGTCGTGTCCGCCGTGGGCCCGCTCCCTCAGGTGCCTGGCCATCGCCCGCTCCAGCCGGCGCAGCACACCGGCGAGTTCGGCCTCGTCGTGGGCGGCCTCGCGGAAGCTGCCGAGCACGGTGGCGGCGGTCCGTGCGGCTCCGAGTCCGTGCCCGCGGACGTCACCGATGACGGCCCGTACGCCGTGCTCGGTGGCGACCACCTCGTACAGGTCGCCGCCGATCCGGGCTCCCGGGTCGGCGGAGAGGTGGACCGCGGCGGCGGCCAGGCCGTCGATCCGCGCGGGCGGGGGCCGCAGCAGCGCGCTCTGCGCCTCCTCCGCGACCCGGCGGGCCCGCCGCAGTTCGCGCAGCAGCCGGCACCGCACGTGCATCACCAGGCCGGTGACGATCGCGCACATCACGGCGCTGCTGACGAGGCGTGCGCCGAGGGCTGCGTCGTGGGCGAGCGGGCAGGTCAGCCGGTAGGCGACCGCGGTGGCGCCCAGGGCCGTGGGCACCGCGAGGGTGGGCACCCGTGAGGACAGGAACCGGGGTGGCACCCTGCGGGGAGCCCCAGGCTTGAAGCGGATCATGCCGATGGCCCCCCATATAGGCCCGGACAGCGCAGACCGGCCTCGAGAGGCCGGTCTGATTCTGTCGACCGTATGGCTTGATCCGGACGTATCACCTCGAATAGTCACCCGAATGAGTGAGGTGACCGGCGGGATGTGGGGACCGGGGGGTGCGGGGGGCGCGTGTCACGCCCCCCGCACCCCGGGAGCCGGCGGTTATCAGCCCCGCGGGCCGGCTTCGGTGCGCTTGGCTGTGCGGGCGGGGGCGGGGCAGGGGGTTCGCCCCCGCCGCCCCTTCCCGTCCCGTCCCCGGGGGCTGCGCCCCGGACCCCTTTGTCCTCAAACGCCGGACGGGCTGATTGTGCTGGACGGGGCGGACGGGTCGGAAGGGGCGGACGGGCTGAGACGGAGCCCTAGCCCCTCAGGACCGCTCCGGTGCGGTCGCCCGCGAGGGTGACCGCCGATTCGCGGGCCGCCGAGGCCTCGTCGACGGTCAGCGTGCGGTCGGTCGCGCGGAACCGCAGCGCGTACGCCAGGGACTTGCGTCCCTCGCCCAGCTGCTCGGCGTTCTCGTACACGTCGAACAGGCGGATGGACTCCAGCAGTTCACCGGCGCCCTCGCGCAGCGCCGCCTCGACGTCCGAGGCGGGCACGAACGCGTCGACGACCAGCGCGACGTCCTGCGTGGCGACCGGGAAGGTGGAGATGCCCGGCGCCTGCGGGATGCCGTCGCCGACCTGCTCCAGGGCGTCCAGGTCCAGCTCCATCGCGCAGGCGCGCGCGGGCAGGCCCAGGGCCTTCAGGACGCGCGGGTGCAGCTCACCGGCGTGGCCGATGACGCGCTCGGCGCCGTCGACGGTGACGGTCAGCTCGGCGCAGCGGCCCGGGTGCCACGGCCCGTATTGGCCCTTGCGGACGCCCAGTTCGGCACCGGCCTCACGGGCGACGGTCCGGGCGGCCTCGACCGCGTCGGCCCAGTCGGCGGTGCGGCCCTTGCCCCACCAGCCGGCCTGCTCGCGGGCGCCCGCCAGGACGACGGCGACGTGCCGCGGCTGGTGGGGCAGCGCGGCGTTCAGCGCGGCGATGTCGTCCTCGCTGGGGCGCCGGTCGACGGACAGGTTCGCGGCGACCCGCTGCTCCTCGCGCGGTCGGAAGACCAGGCCGGTCTCGAACAGCGCGAGGTCGTGCGAGCCCCGGCCGTCGTTGCGGCGCAGCGCGCCGAGCAGGCCCGGCAGCAGCGAGGTGCGCAGCGCGGGCTCCTCGTCACTGAGCGGGTTGACCAGCTTGACGACGCGGCGGGCCGGGTCGTCGGCCTCCAGGCCGAGCTGGTCGAAGACCTGCTCGCTGACGAACGGGTAGTTCGGCGCCTCGACGTAACCGGCACCGGCCAGGGCCCGGCCGATACGGCGGTGCAGGCGCTGGCGGGCGGTCAGCCCGCGGCCGGCCGGCGGCTTGGGCAGCGTGGAGGGCAGGTTCTCGTAGCCCTCCAGGCGGATGACCTCTTCGGCCAGGTCGTTGGCGTCGGTGAGGTCGGGCCGCCAGGACGGCACGGTGACGATCAGCTCGTCCTGCCCGTACACGTCGCAGCCGACCTCCTGGAGGCGGCGTACGACGGTCTCCCGGCCGTACGTCACCCCCGCGACCTTGTCCGGGTGGTCGGCGGGGACCGTGATGGTGTGCGGCGCGGTCGGGGCGATGGCCTCGGTGACGCCGGCCTCGGCGGTGCCGCCCGCGAGCAGCACCAGCAGGTCGACGGTGCGCTGCGCGGCAGCGGCGGCGGCCTGCGGGTCGACGCCGCGCTCGAAGCGGCGGGACGCCTCGGAGGACAGCTTGTGGCGGCGGGCGGTGCGCGCGATGGACACTTGGTCGAAGTGGGCGGCCTCGATGACCACGTCGGTCGTCGAGTTCCCGCCGTTCTCGGCGGCGTCGTGGTCGGCGATCTCCGTGTTGGCGCCGCCCATGACACCCGCGAGCCCGATCGGACCGCGGTCGTCGGTGATGACCAGGTCCTCGGCGTGCAGCTTCCGCTCGACGCCGTCGAGGGTGACGATCTTCTCGCCCTCCGCGGCGCGGCGCACACCGATGGTGCCCTGGACCAGGTTGCGGTCGTAGGCGTGCAGCGGCTGGCCGAGCTCCATCATCACGTAGTTGGTGACGTCCACGGCGAGCGAGATCGGGCGCATGCCGACCTTCTGCAGCCGGCGCTTCAACCAGATCGGGGAGCGCGCCTCGGGGCTGAGGCCGGTCACCGTGCGGGCGGTGAAGCGGTCGCAGCCGATCGGGTCGGAGACCTTCACCGGGTAGCCGAAGGCGTTCGGTCCCGGCACGTCGAGGAGCGCCGGGTCGCGCAGCGGCAGGCCGTAGGCGATGGCGGTCTCGCGGGCGACGCCGCGGAGGGACAGGCAGTCGCCGCGGTTGGCGGTGACGGCGATGTCCAGGACCTCGTCGACCAGTTCGAGGAGCTCGATGGCGTCCTTGCCGACCTCGGTCTCCGGCGGCAGCACGATGATGCCGTGCGTGCCGTCGTCGCCCATGCCCAGCTCGTCGCTGGAGCAGATCATGCCGTGGGAGGTCTTGCCGTACGTCTTGCGCGCGGAGATCGAGAAGCCGCCCGGCAGGGTGGCGCCGGGCAGGACGACGACGACCTTGTCGCCGACGGCGAAGTTGCGGGCGCCGCAGACGATCTCCTGGGGCTCGCCGGTGCCGTTGGCCTGTCCGACGTCGACGGTGCAGAAGCGGATCGGCTTCTTGAAGCCCTCCAGCTCCTCGATGGTCAGCACCTGGCCGACGACGAGGGGGCCCTTGAGGCCGGCGCCGAGGTGCTCGACGGTCTCGACCTCGAGACCGGCCGAAATGAGCTTGGCCTGTACGTCACGGCCGGTCTCCGTCGCCGGCAGGTCGACGTACTCCCGCAGCCAAGAAAGCGGGATCCGCATCAGATCTCCATCCCGAACGGCCGGGTGAACCGGACGTCACCCTCGACCATGTCTCGCATGTCCTCGACGTTGTGGCGGAACATCAGCATCCGCTCGATGCCGAACCCGAAGGCGAAGCCGCTGTACCTCTCGGGGTCGACGCCGCAGGCGGTGAGCACCCGCGGGTTGACCATGCCGCAGCCGCCCAGCTCGATCCAGCCCTCGCTGGAGCAGGTGCGGCAGGGGCGGTCGGGGTTGCCGACGGACGCGCCCTTGCAGACGTAGCAGAGCATGTCCATCTCGGCGCTCGGCTCGGTGAAGGGGAAGAAGTTCGGCCGCAGCCGGGTCTTCATCTCCGCGCCGAACAGCGACTGGACCATGTGGTCCAGGGTGCCCTTGAGGTCCGCCATGGTCAGGCCCTCGTCGATCGCGAGCAGCTCGACCTGGTGGAAGACGGGGGTGTGCGTGGCGTCCAGCTCGTCGGTGCGGTACACGCGGCCGGGGCAGATCACGTAGACCGGCGGCTCGCGGTCGAGCGCGGAGCGGATCTGCACGGGCGAGGTGTGGGTGCGCAGCACCACGCCGGACTCGGTGCCGCCGTCCGTCCCCCGCACGAAGAAGGTGTCGGCCTCGCCGCGGGCCGGGTGGTCCGGGCCGATGTTCAGGGCGTCGAAGTTGAACCACTCGGCCTCGACCTCGGGGCCCTCGGCGACCTCGTAGCCCATGGCCACGAAGATGTCCTCGATGCGCTCCGACAGCGTGGTGAGCGGGTGGCGGGCGCCGGCCCGGACGCGGTCGTAGGGCAGCGTGACGTCCACCGCCTCCTCGACCAGGACGCGCGCGTCGCGCTCGGCCTCGAGTTCGGCCTGGCGGGCGGCGAGGCCCTTGTTCACGGCACCGCGCGCCTGTCCCACCCGCTTGCCGGCCTCGGCCTTGGCGTGCGGGGGCAGGGCGCCGATCTCGCGGTTGGCGAGGGACAGCGGGGAGGTGGGGCCGGTGTGGGCGACCTTGGCCTCGTGGAGGGCGTCGAGGGAGTCCGCGGCGGCGAAGGCGGCGAGCGCCTCGTCCCGCATGCGCTCGATCTCTTCCGGTTTCAACGTCTCGACCTCGACAGGGTCGTACGACTTATTGGGTGCCGACATCTCTTCCCGTGCTTCCGATTGGCTGGCTGATGGTCCCCGTACCGACTCGTGGACGGTGCGTCCAGGTTTTCGGGACACAAAGGTGCCAAAGGCCGAGTCTAACGGGGTGAGGGAACGCGAATGCGCCCGTGGGGCCGCCGGGCGTCTCAGGTGAGATACGCCGGTGCCGCCACGGGCAACGTAAATCGGAACTCGGCGCCGCCACCGGGGGCGCGTCCGACCGTGATGGTGCCGCCGTGGGCCTCGACGATGCCCTTGACGATGTACAGCCCGAGGCCCGTCCCGCCGCGCTTGCTGCCCCGCCAGAAGCGGGTGAAGACGCGGTTCATGGACTCCTCCGGAATGCCGGGCCCCTCGTCGCTCACCGTGACCGACGTACCGGCGTCCTCCCGTTCGCGGGGGGACGCCGAGGGCGTGATGTCAATCGTGACGGTTCCCTCGCCGTGCCGCACCGCATTTTCCAGCAGGTTGCCCAGCACCTGGTCGATCTTGTCGGGGTCGGCCCACAGGGCGGGCAGCGGGCGCTGCACCCGCAGCAGGAAGCGGTCGGCCTGCTGTCCGGCGGCGACGTGGGCCTGGATGTGCCGTCCGACGGCGGCCCCGATGTCGACGGGCTGGCGGCGCACCTCCAGGCGCCCGGAGTCGATGCGGGATATGTCGAGCAGCTCGGCGATGAGCCGGGTGACCCGGTCGGCGTCGGCGTCGACGGTCTCCAGCATCAGCCGTTTCTGGTCGTCGGTGAACCGCTCCCACTTGGCGAGCAGGGTGGCGGTGAAGCCCTTGACGGAGGTGAGCGGGGAGCGCAGTTCGTGGGCGACGGTGGCGATCAGCTCGGCGTGGCTGCGCTCGGTGCGGCGTCGGGCCTCGGTGTCGCGCAGGGTGACGACGACGCGGCGGACGGGGCCGGTGGGTGCGGCGCGGACGTAGCGGGCGGAGACGAGGACCTCCCGGCCTCCGGGGAGCAGCAGGTTGCGTTCGGGCTGGCGGACGCGGATGGCGAGGCCGCCGTAGGGGTCGGTGAGCTGCCACCAGCGGCGGCCCTCCAGGTCCTCTAACGGCAGGGCGGTCTCCAGCGGCCGGCCGAGGGCCCGCTCGGCCGGGACGGCCGTGATGCGGACGGCCGCCGCGTTGAAGCAGATCACCCGTCCGTGTTCGTCGGCGACGACCAGTCCGTCGGGCAGCTGGTCGGGGTCGATGCCGAGTTCGGCGAGATCACCGGGCCGGGGCGCGGGCGGGCGCGCCGCCCGTTCTGCTCCCGGTGCGCTGCTCGTGCCGACGCTCATCCCCGTACCCCACCTCTCGGAACGTCCTCGGGGCGCCCCGTGCTCGAGCCCTGCCGAGAGCTTGGGGGAGGGTCCCCGAGCTGGTCACCCTACTAGTTCCCGGTGACGGAGCGGCACCCTCCGGCGGCGCGCTGTGCACGCGCCGACGCGTAGAGACATACGGCGGCGGCGGTGGCGAGGTTCAGGCTCTCCGCCTTTCCGTGGATGGGGACGCGGACGACGGCGTCGGTGAGGGCGCGGGTCTCCTCGGGCAGGCCCCAGGCCTCGTTGCCGAAGACCCAGGCGGTGGGCCCGCCCATGGTGCCCTTGTCGAGCTCGTCGTCGAGGTCGCGGTCCCCGGCGCCGTCGGCGGCGAGCAGCCGCACGCCCGCGTCGCGCAGCCCGGTCACGGCCTGTGCGACGGGGACGCCGACGGCGACCGGGAGATGGAACAGGGAGCCGACGGAGGCGCGTACGGCCTTGGGGTTGTACAGGTCGACGGAGGCGTCGGTGAGGACGACGGCCTCGGCTCCGGCGGCGTCGGCGCACCGCAGCACGGTGCCGGCGTTCCCGGGGTCGCGCACGTGGGCGAGGACGGCGACCAGCCGGGGCCGGGCGGCGAGGATCTCCTCGAACGGCGTGTCCAGGAACCGGCAGACGCCGACCAGCCCCTGCGGGGTGACGGTGGTGGAGATGTCGGCGATGACGTCCTCGGAGGCGAGGTGCACCCGGGCCCCGGCGTCCCGCGCCGCCCCGACGATGTCGGCGTACCGCTCGGCGGCCTCGACGGTGGCGAACAGCTCGACGAGCGTGCCGGCGTCCCCGGCGCGATGCCCGGCCGCCTCCCGCACGGCCTGCGGCCCCTCGGCGAGGAACAGCCGCTCCTTCCCCCGGAAGTTCCGCCTGCCGAGCCGCCGGGCGGCGGACACACGGGGCGAGCGGGGGGAGATCAGCTCGGGGCTGACGGGGGGCATCTTCTTCACCTTCGGGAGAGTCACAACGTGCGGCGCTTCTTGGGACTGGGGCAACGGTGTCGTCCCCTGGCGTCGGCGTGACGCGGCTGCCGTGGAGGCGGGCGTCGCCGCGACTCCCGGGGGCACGGGGCTGTATGACATGCGGCTCCGCCGCGTGGGCGCGACCAGCCGCAACGGACCCGCGGCCGAACGGCGGCCGACGACCTGGCAACGACAGGACCCGCAAGCTGCGAAGCCTGCGGGTCCTGGAAAGTCACGTCGGCTCAGGGCCGGCGCGGCGTCACGCGGCCTTGGGCGCGTTCACGTCCGCCGGCAGCGCCTTCTGCGCGACCTCGACGAGCGCGGCGAACGCCGTCGCGTCGTTGACGGCCAGCTCCGCCAGGATCTTGCGGTCGACCTCGACGTTCGCGGCCTTCAGACCCTGGATGAAGCGGTTGTACGTGATGCCGTTGGCGCGGGCAGCGGCGTTGATGCGCTGGATCCACAGCTGGCGGAAGTCACCCTTGCGCTTCTTGCGGTCGTTGTAGTTATAGACCAGCGAGTGGGTGACCTGCTCCTTGGCCTTGCGGTACAGGCGCGAGCGCTGACCGCGGTAGCCGGAGGCCTGCTCGAGGATCGCCCGGCGCTTCTTGTGGGCGTTGACTGCCCGCTTGACGCGTGCCACTTGTTTAACTCCTTGTAGCGGGGCCGTGGTTGTCCTCACACGGCCCGGAAACGATTGGGTCCCGGTGTGGGTGGATCAGGCGCTGGGCGCCCGGTCTCACTTGCCGAGAAGCTTCTTGATCTTCGCGGCGTCGCCCGGGGCCATCTCGGCGTTGCCGGTGAGGCGACGCGTCACGCGGGACGACTTGTGCTCGAGCAGGTGGCGCTTGCCGGCGCGCTCACGGAGCACCTTGCCGGAGCCGGTGACCTTGAAGCGCTTGCTGGCACCGCTGTGCGACTTGTTCTTCGGCATAGCGCCGTTCTCTCCTCGTCGGTGGCGCTCCGGTGCCCGGTCATGAGAACCGGGCACGGTGGAGCGTCGTACTTGTGTCGGTTTGCTTCCTGGGGACTCGCGTCCCCCGGGGTCACGCCTCGGCGGAAGCCTCGGCCGGAGCGTCGGCGTTCGCGGCGTCGGGGTCCGCGGCGTTCATCGAGCGGCCGGGGTTGGCCTTCGCCTCCGCCTTGCGGGCTTCCTGCGCCTGGCGAGCCTCGGCCATCGCCTCGGTCTTCTTCTTGTGCGGACCGAGGACCATGATCATGTTGCGGCCGTCCTGCTTCGGGTTCGACTCCACGAAGCCGAGGTCCTGGACGTCCTCCGCGAGGCGCTGCAGCAGTCGGTAGCCGAGCTCCGGCCGGGACTGCTCGCGACCACGGAACATGATCGTGATCTTGACCTTGTCGCCCTGCTTGAGGAACCGGACGACGTGACCCTTCTTGGTGTCATAGTCGTGCGGGTCGATCTTCGGCCGGAGCTTCATCTCCTTGATGACCGTGTGCGCCTGGTTCTTGCGCGCCTCACGGGCCTTCATGGCCGACTCGTACTTGAACTTCCCGTAGTCCATGAGCTTGCACACGGGCGGACGGGCGTTCGCCGCGACCTCGACGAGGTCGAGGTCGTACTCCTGCGCAAGCTCCAGGGCCTTGGCAAGCGGGACAATCCCGACCTGCTCGCCGCTGGGACCGACAAGTCGCACCTCGGGAACGCGAATCCGGTCGTTGATGCGGGGCTCGGCGCTGATGGATCCTCCTCGGTAGCACCACGCGACGGTCTGGCGGACAGCCGCGTAACGTCTGTGTTCGTGAGACCTAACCGCGCCGGAGCAAAGAAAATGCCCCGGACGATCACAGGCGGGGCTCCTCGAACTACCGGAACACCGCCGCGATGACCACGGGGCGCACTTTCGGGCGGATCGCCGCCTCGGGACGGGACCGCCTGACCGGTGACCCGCCGCCCTGAGGGCGGTCAGGTGGGAGTTCGAAGCCTCCACTTGTGGGCCGGGCTCGTGAGCCGCGAGGCATACGGGTCCGACCGGTCGTTACACAAGGTTAGCAGCTCCCGGCGGGGCGCACCAACCGGCCGTCTCCCGCCTCCTGCCGTCAAAGGGGTCGTCCCGCTGCGCCTATCGTGTGGGGCATGAGTGACACCTCCCCCTCGGACACCCCCGAGACCCCCGGCAACCCCGACTTCGACGCCATGGCCCGCGACATCGCCGAGGTCCCGGCCGTCGAGGTGATCGTGACGGTCGCCGTCAACCTGATGAGCGCCGCCGCCGTGAAGCTCGGTCTGTCCGAGGAGGGCGACACGTTCAAGGACCTGGACGAGGCCCGCAAGCTGGTGCACGCGCTGGCCGGTCTGCTGGACGCCTCCGCCACGGAGATCAGCTCGTTCCACGCGGCGCCGCTGCGCGACGGCCTGAAGTCGCTCCAGCTGGCGTTCCGCGAGGCCTCCCTGGTCCCGGACGAGCCCGGCCAGGGCCCGGGTGAGAAGTACACCGGGCCGCTCTACGCCTAGGACGTCAGGGACGTACGTACAAGGGCTCGCCCGGGGGCGTGGTCCCGGCCGGCAGGACTGCCAGGTCGAGGCCGCGCACCAGGCGGGCCCTCAGTGTTTCGTCGGCGGCGAGCCGCCGGGCCACGGCACGGGCGGTCTCGGCGACGGGGGCGTCCGGGTCGAGGACGAGGGCGAGGGTGCCGTCGGCCTGCCCGGGCCCGAGGTGGGCGCGCAGCACGGCGGGCTCCGCGGCGACGGCGGCCCGTACGGCCCGGGCGACGGCCGGGTCGGCGAGCGGGTCGGTGCTGGTACGGCCCTCGGCGAGCGCGAGCAGCGCGGGACCGGTCAGCTCGAAGGGCACGGGGCCGGACACGTCCAGGACGACCGTGTCCGCCTTCTCGTGCGCGGCGGCCTGCAGGGCCTGGTGCAGCGGTACGGCGACGGGGCGGGCCGCCGGGTCCCAGCGGGCGAGCGACTCGGTGGACGTGAAGGCGGGCAGGGCGGTGCGCCCGCCGGCCTTCAGGGTCGGTACGGCCATGTCGCTGGTCTTCTCGCGGCGCAAGCCGTTCTCGTCCTCCTCCACCTCGCCGAGCAGGGCCACGACGGGAACGAGCAGCCGGGCGCCCTTGAGCGCCTCCAGGACGGGACCGACGGCGTCGCCGTCCTCGGCCCAGGCGGCGAGCGCGGCGCTCAGCCGGGGGTCGGCGGAGCCGTCGTCGTCGCGGAACGGGGAGTCGGGGATGTTCTTGTTCGCCACGGTCACCGACCCTATCGGGGAGGGACGGAGCGTTCCTCGGACGCCTTCCCTTCACTTTTAAGCCAGGTCTCACTCCAGTACTACAAACCGCACGGCCGATGTACCGATCATTGCGGGCATGCCCTCCCACAGCGGACCACCGCGGCACCGTCGTGCCCGACGGTCGCAGCACCGCGGCCGTCGGGCCCGACGGCCGCGGCGTCGCGCCCTGCTGCCCCTCGCGCTCACCCTGGTCGTCGTCGGGAGCGGTGCGACGGCCGGTGTGATGTACATGGGCGCGTGGACGCGTCCGCGGGCGGAGACCGTGTCCCCGTCGGCGTCCTCGTCGGTCCTGCGGGCGGCGGACAAGGAGGAAGCGGTGGAGAACGCGACGGTGGGCCGGGACGCACTGCTGGCGACGGCCATGGAGTCGGTGGCCGTGGCGGACGGCACCGAGGTGTCGGTGGTGGTGCTCGACCAGGACTCCGGGGAGTCGGCCTCGTACGGGACGGGCGCCTTCGACACGGCGAGCATCGTCAAGGTCGACATCCTGGCGGCGCTGCTGCTCCAGGCGCAGGACGCGGGGCGGACACTGACCGCCGAGGAGAAGACGTACGCCGCCGACATGATCGTGAACAGTGACAACGACTCCACGTCGGCGCTGTGGCGGGCGATCGGGACCGCGGACGGGCTCGACGCCGCGAACGAGCGGTTCGGGCTGACGGAGACGGTGGGCGGGGACGGCCCCGTGTGGGGGGTGACGCAGACCACGGCCGCCGACCAGATCGCGCTGCTGCAACAGGTGTTCGGCACGGAGGGCTCAGAGCTGAGCGAGGCCTCACGGGCGTATGTGCGGGAGCTGATGGAGCGGATCGCCGTGGGGCAGCGGTGGGGTGTGTCGGCGGCGGCCGACGGTGCGGCGTGGGCGTTGAAGAACGGCTGGCTGCGGCGCAGCACCACCGGGCTGTGGGTGGTCAACAGCATCGGGCGGGTGACGGCAGGGGGCCACGACTACCTGGTGGCGGCGCTGTCGCAGGGCAACGCGACCCAGGAGAGGGGGATCGCGCTGACCGAGGCCGCGGCGCGGGCGGCGGTGTCCGTGTTCACCGGGGCCGGCGCGGACGACGCGGCCGGGGCTCAGCCCGCGTCGTAGCGGGTGCGGCGGCCGCGCCACAGGACCACCGCGGCGACCAGCAGCACTCCGCCCGCGCTGCCCGCCAGGGGGGCCGCCCAGTCGGCGGTGTCGTCGTCGGAGCCTGCGGTGTCCGGGCCGGGACCGAAGTACTTCTCGCCGTACGCCGCCGGTTTCAGGCCCTCCGGCTCCAGCCGGGACGCGGCCTCGATCGCGGCGGCCGGGTCGATGAAGCCGAAGCCGCGGGAGTCGTCGCGGCCGTCGGCGGGGGCGTTGCGGGCGGTGTCCTCCAGGAGCCGCTTGATCTGGGCCGGGGTCAGGTCCGGGTGGGCCGCCTTGACCAGGGCGACGGCGCCGGAGACGAACGCGGCGGCGGCGCTGGTGCCCCAGCCCTCGTAGTACTTGTGGTCGGGCGCGGCGATGATCACGTCGACGCCGGGGGCGCTGACCGTGGCGTACCAGCGGCGGGTGGAGAACGGGGCGCGGGTGCCGTAGCGGTCGACGGCGGTGGCGGCTATGACGCCCGGGTAGGCGGCCGGGTAGGAGATGTGGTCGCCCTTCTCGCCGCCGTTACCGGCGGAGGCGACGACGGTCACGCCCTTGCGCAGGGCGTACTGGATGGCCTGGTCCTCGCCGGGTTCGGGGTGCGCGGAGGCGGAGTCGTCGCCGAGGGAGAGGTTGATGACGTCGGCGCCGTGGTCGGCGGCCCAGCGGATGCCCTCGGCGAGGGCGTTGCCGCGGGTCTTGCGGGCCTCGGCGCGGGAGGGGTCGTCGTCCTCCAGGATCACGCGGACGGGGAGGATCTTCGCCTCGGGCGCGACGCCCATGACGCCGTCGGCGTTGCCGGGGCCGTGTCCGTGGCCGGCGATGATGCCGGCCATGGAGGTGCCGTGGAGGGCCCAGGCGGGGTCGCCCTCGCTCGCGCCGAAGCCGACGAGGTCCTTGCCGGTGAGGACGTTGCCGTCGAGGTCGGGGTGGTCGGCCTCGACGCCGGTGTCCAGGACGGCGACGGTGACGCCCGCGCCCTTCGTGGTCTGCCACGCCGCCTCGGTGTGCATGGCCTCCAGGGCCCACTGCCGGGCGCGGATGCCGTCGGCGTGCGCGGCGGTGGCGGGGACGAGCACGAGGGCGGTGGCGAGGAGGCCGCCGAGTGCCGCCGTGGCGGGACGCCGGCCGGTGACGGGCCTCATGACGGCTGCTCCGTGGGGGTGTCGGCCTTCTTGCGCAGGCCGCGTTCGACGCGGTCGGCGAGGCCCTGGGCCTCGTGGCCCAGGCCTGCCTGGGCGGGGGCGGTGGTGGCTCCGGACTCCATGGCGTCCTCGGCGGGTTGCGGGGTGTCGACGCCGCGGCCGTCGGCCCACCCGGAGACGGCGTAGACGACGACGGGGGCGTCCGTGAGGACGGAGATCGCCCAGGAGGCGCGCTGCCCGGCGCCGAACCCGGCGGCGGCGGTGCCCTTCGCCGCGTACGGCAGGGGCATCAGATCGGTACGGCGGTCCAGGCGCTCGGCGTCGAAACGGCGGGCGAGGGAGGTCATGCCGGCGGCGTCGGCCTCGGTGAACAGCAGGCCGACGGTGGTGACGTGGCTCTGGGTGGCGTCGGTGTAGGTGGCGCGCAGCAGACGCTCGCAGCCGACGGGGGCGAGGACCTTGCGCAGCAGGGCGTCGAAGGCGTCCTCGCAGCCGCTGTCGGGGGCCACGGCGATACGGGTCCAGGACCGGTCGGCGCCGCCGGGGCCCGCGCCCTCGCCCTGCAGGGTGGGCGGGAACAGCTGGTCGACCGGGACGTCGTGCCACATGTCCTGGGCGGCGGCGAAGCCGTGCCGGGTGCCCGGCCCCTCGGAGTCCCCGGCGAGCCAGCTCCCGGTGACGGCACCGCCGATGAGTCCCGCCCCGAGGACGAGGCAGGCGGCGGCCGCGACGGCCTGTGCCCGTCCCCGCCGCCCGAGGGGCCGCGGCCGCGCCCCCTCGTCGTACCCCTCCGGCTCCCCGAACGACACGACGGGCCGCCCCGCTCCGGGCGTACCGCCCGGAGCCGTGGGGGAACTCCAGGAGAGTGCGGGATCGGGCGCGTGCGCCGGGCCCGTCCCGGCGCCCGGCCGCGCGTCCGGGGCCCGGTCGCCGGGACCGGGCCGCCACGCGGGGCGGGGGGTGCGGGCGGGCGCGGGCGCCGGGCCCGCCTCGGAGCGGCCCGCGCCGCCGGTGCCCCGGCTCGTGCCGGACGCCGGGGTCGTGCCCGGACGGCGCGCTTCGTCCGTGCCCGGCCGTGCGGGCGGCACGACGCGCAGGCGGGTGGTGGTCTCCGACGGGGTTTCGGGAGGGGTGGCCGCGCCGCGTGCGGTGGGCTGCGGCGGTACGGAGGGTGAGCCAGCCGGGGACCGCGTGCCGCGCCCGGCGGCCGGCGGCGCGTCGGGGAAGCGGGCGGAGGCACGCGGGGGCGGGGGCGGCACCGGGCCCGTACCGGCGGGCACACCGTCGCCGAAGCCCGGAAAGCGCGGCCGGGGCGCCGGGCGGCCGGCGCCACCGGCGCCCGTGCCGTCCCGGCCGGCGTCCCCGGCCGGCGGGTGCGAGGTCTCACGGACCTCGAACGCACCGGACCCGCCGGAGGTCCGTCCACGGGGCTCGGGCGCGGCCGAGCCGCCGCCGGCCGGCGGGTGGGACGGCGCGGGCGGGACCGGGGCGTCGGAGGCGGGTTCGCCGGGCGTGCCGGCCGGGGGGCGGGACGGTTCGCGGGGGTCGAAGGGGCCGGAGCCGCCCGAGGTGCGGCCTCGGGGGCCGACGGGACTCTCCGGTTGCTCCGTGCCGGTCTCCGCCGGCCCCGGCGGATGCGCGGGGCGCGGGGGGACGGTGGGGCGCGGAGGGTGGGAGGCGCGGCGCGCTTCCGTGCTCATGCACCCCCCGTTTCGTCGCGCCCGCCCGGCACGGACTCGTCCCGGGCACAGATACCCGCACGGACGGCGCGTCATCCCGGCGCGGCCCTCCGGCCGGCCCCGTTCCGCCGTGCGTGCGCGTCACTCTACGGCGTGGTCCGCGTCGGACGGGAACCAGTCCGCACGGCCGCGGCATCTGCCCGGAACATCCCCTACCGTGCGGTAATCCCGTCTGGCAGGCTGCGCCCATGACTGCGCGCACCGCCGACCGGGCCCGTTACGACAGGGCCACCGCCCACCTCGACGCCCCCTTCGCGATCGTGGACCTGGACGCCTTCGACGCCAACGCGGACGATCTGGTCCGCAGGGCCGGCGGGAAGCCGGTCCGGGTCGCGAGCAAGTCCGTACGCTGCCGCGCGCTGCTCGAACGGGTCCTCGCCCGGGACGGTTTCGCGGGCGTCATGTCGTTCACGCTCGCCGAGTCCCTGTGGCTGGCCCGCTCCGGTTTCGACGACGTCCTGCTGGCCTACCCCTCCGCCGACCGCGCCGGCTACGCCGAACTCGCCGCCGACCCCGAGCTCGCCGCCGCCGTCACGGTCATGGTCGACGATCCGGCGCAGCTGGACCTGATCGACGCCTCACGCGCGGGCGGCGGTGAAGTGGTGCGCGTCTGCCTGGAACTGGACACGTCCCTGAGGCTGTTCGGCGGGCGGGTGCGGATCGGCGCCCGGCGTTCCCCGCTGCACTCCCCCGCCCAGGTCGCCGAGTTCGCGCGGGCGGTGGCGCGGCGGCCCGGGTTCGCGGTCGTCGGGATCATGGCGTACGAGGGGCATGTGGCCGGTGTCGGCGACGCGGTGGCCGGACGGCCGCTGCGGTCGCGTGCGGTACGGCTGATGCAGGCCGCCGCACGCCGTGAACTCGCCGAGCGGCGGGCCGCGGTGGTGCGGGCGGTGCGGGAGGTCGTACCCGGTCTGGAGTACGTCAACGGCGGGGGCACGGGCAGCGTGCAGCACACCGCCGCGGAGGACGCGGTCACCGAGATCGCGGCCGGTTCGGGGCTGTACGTGCCGCGCCTGTTCGACAACTACACGTCGTTCAACGGGCGTCCGGCGGCCCTGTTCGCCCTGCCCGTCGTACGGCGGCCCGGTGTCGGCGTGGTGACGGTGCTGGGCGGGGGCTATCCGGCGTCCGGCGCGCCCGGCGCGGACCGGCTGCCGGTGCCGTATCTGCCCGAGGGGCTGCGGTACGACGCCCAGGAGGGGCCGGGCGAGGTGCAGACGCCGCTGCTGGGCTCGCCCGCCGACGATCTGCTGATCGGCGACAAGGTGTGGTTCCGGCACGCCAAGGCGGGCGAGCTGTGCGAGCGGTTCGACGCGCTGCACCTGGTGGAGGGTGACGCGGTGACGGCGACCGTGCCGACGTACCGGGGCGAGGGGCACACGTTCCTCTAGGGGTCCGCGCGTTCCTTCGGCCAGGGGTCCGCGTGTTCCTTCGGCGGCTCAGTCCGCCGGGCCGATGCTGCTGCCGACGCCGCCGCCGGAGGCCGGGTCGGTGACCGAGCGGATGCCCTCGGTGATGCGGTCCATGTCGGCCGGGGGCGGGCCGTCCTCGCCGGCGTCGAAGACGTAGCGGACGAGGACCGGGGACCCGGTGCCGACGCTGGAGGGGAACACCAGCGACTGCACGTAGCCGCCGGGCCCCTCGGCGGTGGTGACGCGCCAGCGCACGAAGTACCCGGCGCGGCCCGCCACCGCGACCGGGCCGGACTTCACGACCTCGTGGGACTCCAGGCCGCCGTAGGGGCGCCGGCCGAGGACGTCCTCGTCGAAGGCCTCTTCGGCCGCGTCGGAGACGTCCTCCTCGGCGAGCGCCTCGGGCGAGGTCTCGTCGTTCTCGGTGACGGTGCGGGAGATGACGAGGCCGTGCCGGCAGACGGTGCCGTCGCCGGGGCAGTCGTAGGTGCCGTCGGTGGTCATGACGACGTCGTCCTGGGTCACGTTCTCGGGGCGGACCCAGCCGTCGAGGAGCGGGAAGGTGATCCCGTTGAGCTGGTCCTCGACGACGTCCGGGTCCTCGGCGGGCGCCTCGGACGTGGACGGTGACGGGGGCTCGGGGGCCGGTGTGGTGGCCGTCGGACCGGTGCGCGTCTCCGGGTCGCCGCCGTCCCCGCCGAGGAGCACCGCGCCGGTGACGATCGCCGCGGCCAGCACGGCACCGGCGGTGGTGAGGGCGATCGCCCTGACGCGTCCGGTGCCGCCCGTGCCGTCCGTGGACGGGGCCGGCGGCACGGCGGGAGCCCCGGGCGTGCGCCGGTGCCCGGTCCAGGCCGTGCCGTCCCACCAGCGTTCCAGGTGCGGGGCGTGCGGGTCGCGGTACCAGCCGGGCGGGGGCGTCATGCTCATCCGGGCACTGTAGGGCGAACGCTAGAGCGGTGTGACGTACGCCCCCGAGATCCCGCCGTCCACCAGGAAGTCGGTGGCGTTGACGAAGGAGGAGTCGTCGCTGGCCAGGAAGGCGACGGCGGCGGCGATCTCCTCGGCCTCGGCGAACCGGCCGAGCGGGATGTGCACCAGGCGGCGGGCCGCGCGCTCGGGGTCCTTGGCGAACAGCTCCTGCAGCAGCGGGGTGTTGACCGGGCCGGGGCACAGGGCGTTGACGCGGATGCCCTCGCGGGCGAACTGCACGCCGAGTTCCCGGGACATGGCGAGGACGCCGCCCTTGGAGGCGGTGTACGAGATCTGGCTGGTGGCCGCCCCCATCCGGGCCACGAACGACGCGGTGTTGATGATGGAGCCCTTGCCCTGGCGCCGCATGTAGGGGATGGCCGCCTTGCAGCACAGGTAGACGGAGGTGAGGTTGACCTCCTGGACGCGTTTCCAGGCGTCGAGGCCGGTCTCCAGGATGGAGTCGTCGTCGGGCGGGGAGATGCCGGCGTTGTTGAAGGCGACGTCGACGCTGCCGTAGGTGTCGTACGCGGCCTCGAACAGGGCCTCGACCTGCTCGGGGTCGGTGACGTCGACGCCGACGAAGAGGCCGCCGGTCTCCTCGGCGGCGGCCTTGCCGCGTGTCTCGTCCACGTCCCCGCAGACGACGTGGGCGCCCTCGGAGGCGAGCCGGCGGGCGGTGGCGAGGCCGATGCCGCTGCCGGCTCCGGTGACGACTGCGGTGCGGCCGGCCAGTCGGCGGCAGATGGTCTCTTCGCTCATGTGCGGTCAGGCCTCCGTGCTGATGAAGACGTTCTTGGTTTCGGTGAAGGCGCTCAGCGCGTCCGGGCCGAGCTCGCGGCCGACGCCGGACTGCTTGAACCCGCCGAAGGGGGTCCAGTAGCGGACGCTGGAGTGGGAGTTGACGGACAGGTTGCCCGCGCGCACCGCCCGGGAGACGCGCAGGGCGCGGCCGACGTCCCGGGTCCACAGGGAGCCCGAGAGGCCGTAGTCGGTGGCGTTGGCCAGGCGTACGGCGTCGGCCTCGTCGTCGAAGGGGAGGACGACGGCGACGGGGCCGAAGACCTCCTCGACGGCGACGCGCGCGCGGGGGTCGACGCCGGTGAGGACGGTGGGCGGGAACCAGTAGCCGGGGCCCTCGGGGGCCTTGCCGCGGATGCCGTCGAGGCCGTCGGTGGCGTAGGAGCGGACGCGGGCGAGCTGGCCGGCGGAGATCAGCGGGCCCATCTGCGTGTTCTCGTCGGCCGGGTCGCCGACCCGGACCGCCTCGATCGCGGGGGCGAGCAGTTCCAGGAACCGGTCGTGCGCGGAGCGCTGGACGAGGATGCGGGTGCGGGCGCAGCAGTCCTGTCCGGCGTTGTCGAGGAAGGACATGGGTGCGGCGGCCGCGGCGGCCTCCAGGTCGGCGTCGGCGAAGACGATGTTGGGGCTCTTGCCGCCGAGTTCGAGGGTGACGCGCTTGAGGCGGTCCGCGCCCTTGGCCCACACCTGTCTGCCCACGGCCGTCGACCCGGTGAACACGATCTTGGCGACGCCGGGGTGTTCCACGAGGGCGTTCCCGGCGACGGGACCGTGTCCGGGCAGCACCTGGAACAGGCCCTCGGGGAGTCCTGCCGCCAGGGCGAGCTCGGCCAGGCGCAGGGCGGTGAGGGGGGTGGTCTCGGCGGGTTTGAGGAGCACCGCGTTGCCGGCGGCGAGGGCGGGTGCGGTGCCCCAGGCCGCGATGGGCATCGGGAAGTTCCAGGGGGCGATCACGCCGACGACGCCGAGCGGTTCGAGGAAGGTGACGTCCACGCCGCCGGGGACCGGGATCTGGCGGCCGGTGAGGCGCTCCACTCCCCCGGCCGCGTAGTCGAGCAGGTCGCGGACGTTGCCCGCCTCCCAGCGGGCGTTGCCGAGGGTGTGGCCGGCCTCGCGGACCTCCAGGCGGGCCAGTTCCTCGAGGTGCGCGTCGACCGTGGCGGCGAACCGGCGCAGCAGCCGGGCCCGGTCGCCGGGGGCGAGGGCGGCCCAGGCGGTCTGCGCGCGGGCGGCGCGGACGACGGCCGCGTCGACGTCGGCGGCGGTCGCGGCCGGGACGGTGGCGATCACCTCCTCGGTCGCGGGGTTGCGTACCTGGAGCTCGTCGGGCTGGTCGGACAAGGAGGGCCTCACATGCGTTCGAAGGAGCGGCGCAGTTCCCAGTCGGTGACCGCGGCGTCGAAGGCGTCGGTCTCGACGCGCGCCATGTTGCGGTAGTGCGCGACGACCTCGTCGCCGAAGGCCGCCTTGGCGATCGCGCTGTTCTCCCACAGCTCGGCGGCCTCGCGCAGGGTGGTGGGGACGTGCTCGAAGCCGGCGGTGTAGGCGTTGCCGGAACAGGGTTCGGGCAGCTGGAGCTTCTGCTCGATGCCGTACAGCCCCGCGGCGACCATGCCGGCCACGGCGAGGTACGGGTTGACGTCACCGCCGGGCAGCCGGTTCTCGAAGCGCAGGGAGCGGCCGTGGCCGACCACCCGCAGGGCGCAGGTGCGGTTGTCGTGCCCCCAGGCGACGGCGGTCGGGGCGAAGGAGCCCGGCTGGAACCGCTTGTAGGAGTTGATGTGCGGGGCGTAGAGCAGGGAGAACTCGCGGAGCGCGGCGAGCTGCCCGGCGAGGAAGTGGCGCATGACCTCGGACATGGCGTCCGGCTCCTCGGCGGAGTCCGGCATGACGCTGTCACCGCCGAGATCGGCGAGGGAGAGGTGGATGTGGCAGGAGTTGCCCTCGCGCTCGTTGTACTTGGCCATGAAGGTGATGGAGACGCCCTCCTGGGCGGCGATCTCCTTGGCGCCGGTCTTGTAGATCGCGTGCTGGTCGCAGGTGACCAGGGCCTCGTCGTAGCGGAAGGCGATCTCGTGCTGGCCGGGGTTGCACTCGCCCTTGGCGGACTCCACGGTGAGTCCGGCGCCGGCCATCTCGTTGCGGATGCGGCGCAGCAGGGGCTCGATGCGGCCGGTGCCGAGCACCGAGTAGTCGACGTTGTACTGGTTGGCGGGGGTGAGCCCGCGGTAGCCGGCGTCCCAGGCCTGTTCGTAGGTGTCCTTGAAGACGATGAACTCCAGCTCGGTGCCGACCCGGGCGGTGTGGCCGAGGGCGGCGAGGCGGTCCAGCTGGCGGCGCAGTATCTGCCGGGGGGCGGCGGCGACCGGGGAGCCGTCGGCCCAGGCGAGGTCGGCGACGACCATGGCGGTGCCCTCGTTCCAGGGCACCCGGCGCAGGGTGTCGAGGTCGGGGTACATGGCGAAGTCGCCGTAGCCGGTCTCCCAGGAGGACATGGCGTAGCCGTCGACGGTGTTCATGTCGGCGTCGACGGCGAGCAGGTAGTTGCAGCCCTCGGTGCCGTGCCGGAGTACCTCGTCGAGGAAGAAGCGCGCGGCGAACCGCTTGCCCTGGAGCCGCCCCTGCATGTCGGGGAAGGCCAGGACGACGGTGTCGATCTCACCGCCGGCGACGAGGGCGTGCAGCTCCTCGACGGAGAGCGGGGGTGTGCGGTCTGCCACGGGAGAGCCTCCTCGGCTTCTTCGGGCTTCTTCGGTCGAGCCGGGAGCCATAAGGTATTGCCGAGAACCATTGCTTGGGAAGGGGGCACGGCCGAATGCCGGAGGACGCGGTGGGCGCGGTGGGCGCGGTCGGGGACCGACTGGCACCGGTGCTGCGGCAGGTCCGCGCGGGCAACGGTTTCGAGGAGGCGCTGGAGCAGATCCTCCAGGTGGTGCGGCTGGGTCTGGTGGCGGGCGGGGAGCGGCTGCCGGCCGAGCGGGAGCTGGCGGAGCGGCTGGGGATCAGCCGGGTGACGCTGCGCGAGGTGCTGAAGGTGCTCCAGGACCAGGGCCTCGTGGAGTCGCGGCGCGGCCGGTACGGCGGAACGTTCGTGCTGCCCCGTCCGACGGACACCGGCGAGGAGGAGCTGCGGCGGCGGATCGCCGGGGTCGACATCGAGGACGTGCTGCGCTTCCGTGAGGTGCTTGAGGTGGGCGCGGCGGGCCTGTGCGCGGCGCACGGGCTGGCAAAGGAGCAGGCGGCGCGGCTGCGCGAGGCCCTGTCCGGCACGCGGGAGGCGCCGCTGGCGGAGTACCGGCGTCTGGACACGCTGTTCCACCTCACCCTGGCGGAGCTGTGCGGCTCGCCGACGCTGACCGCGCAGTACGCGGCGGTACGGGCGACGGTGAACGACCTGCTGGACTGCATCCCGCTGCTGGTGCGCAACCTGGAGCACTCCCAGCGGCAGCACACCGCGCTGGTCGAGGCCGTGCTGGAGGGGGACGCGGACGGGGCGCGGGAGGTGATGCGCGAGCACTGTGCGGGGACGGCCGCGCTGTTGCGGGGGTTCCTGGCGTGAAGGTCCTCGGGGGTGGGCACGGTTTACCGGGGATCGACGCAGAGGGCTTGCGCTGACGCCGTTCACGCCGCGAGGGTATGGGCCCACAAAGGTCTGGATCCGTTCCATTGCCCCCTCCGTCGCCGCCCCTTGGGGAGTCGCCTCGTGAGCCTTCCGTCCGCTTCCCATGAGTCCGCCGGTGAGGCGGACGACTACCTCGAACGCAGGAGGCTGCGCCGCGGCAGCGCCGGCTGGCTGCTGCTGACCGGCCTCGGCGTCGCCTACGTCGTGTCCGGGGACTACTCGGGCTGGAACTTCGGCCTGGCCGAGGGCGGCTTCGGCGGCCTGGCGATCGCCATGGTGCTGATGGGAGCCATGTACACCTGCATGGTCTTCGCCCTCGCCGAGCTGTCCTCGATCCTGCCCACGGCCGGTGGCGGCTACGGCTTCGCCCGCCGGGCGCTCGGACCGTGGGGCGGTTTCCTCACCGGGACCGCGATCCTCATCGAGTACGTCCTCGCGCCCGCCGCGATCTCCATCTTCATCGGGGACTACGTCGAGTCGCTGGGCCTGTTCGGGCTGGAGTCCGGCTGGCCGGTGTACCTGGCCTGCTTCGTGGTCTTCATCGGCATCCACCTGTGGGGCGTGGGCGAGGCGCTGCGCTTCAGCTTCGTCGTGACGGGCATCGCGGTGGCGGCGCTGGTGGTGTTCGCGCTCGGTGCGCTGCCCGGGTTCGACGCCTCCTCGCTGGACGACATCCCGGTGGATTCCTCCGCGTTCGGTGCGAACTCCTGGCTGCCGATGGGGCTGCTGGGCATCTGGGCGGCGTTCCCGTTCGGCATGTGGTTCTTCCTGGGCGTGGAGGGCGTACCGCTGGCCGCCGAGGAGACCAGGGAACCGGCCCGTACGCTGCCGAGGGCGATCCGCTGGTCCATGGGCATCCTGGTGGTGCTGGCCGTGGTGACCTTCTTCGCGGCGGCCGGGGCACGGGGCTCGGCCGCGGTCCAGGACGCGGGCAACCCGCTGGTGGAGGCTCTCCAGCCGGACGGCGAGGCGACGGCGCTGAGCCGGGTCGTGAACTACGCGGGCCTCGCGGGACTGGTCGCCTCGTTCTTCTCGCTGATCTACGCCGGTTCACGCCAGCTGTTCGCGCTGTCCCGCGCGGGCTACCTGCCGAGGTTCCTCTCCCTCACCAGCAGCCGCAGGGCGCCGTACCTCGGTCTGCTGGTGCCCGGCGCGATCGGCTTCGCGCTGGCCGCCGGGTCGGGCGACGGCGCCCGCATGCTGAACATCGCCGTGTTCGGCGCGACGATCTCGTACGCGCTGATGTCCCTGTCGCACATCGTGCTGCGCCGCCGGGAGCCGGAGCTGCCGCGGCCGTACCGCACGCCGGGCGGGGTGCTCACCTCGTCGGTGGCGCTGGTGCTGGCCTGCGCGGCGCTGGTGGCGACGTTCCTGGTGGACGTGACGGCGGCGTTCATCGCGCTGGCGGTGTACATCGTGGCGGTGGCGTACTTCGGGCTGTACAGCCGCAAGCACCTGGTGGCGAAGGCGCCGGAGGAGGAATTCGCGGCGCTGGCGGCGGCCGAGGCGGAGTTGTCACGGGACTGAGGCACGGGAAAGGTGATCGGCATGACGGCCAGGCCACTCATCGGCATCAGCACGTACGCGGAGTCCGGTGTGCGCTGGGGGGTGTGGCGGCTGGACGCCGCGCTGCTGCCGGCCGGCTATCCGCGGCTGGTGCAGCGGGCGGGCGGACTGGCCGCGATGCTCCCGCCGGACGCGCCGGAGCGGGCGGCGGCGACCGTGGCCCGGCTCGACGGCCTGGTCGTCGCGGGCGGCCCGGACGTGGAACCCGTCCACTACGGCGCCGAGCCCGATCCGCGCACCGGGCCGCCCGCCCGGGCCAGGGACGCCTGGGAACTCGCCCTGATCGAGGCGGCCCTGGACCGCGGGATCCCGCTGCTGGGGATCTGCCGGGGCATGCAGCTGCTGAACGTCGCCCTGGGCGGCACCCTGGTCCAGCACATCGACGGCCACGCACCGGCCCCGGGCGTCTTCGGCCACCACCCGGTCAAGCCGGTCCCGGGCACGCTCTACGCCGGCATCGCCCCGGAACAGACCTCCGTACCGACCTACCACCACCAGTCGGTGGACCGCCTGGGCAAGGACCTGACCCCCTCGGCCCACGCGGAGGACGGCACGGTGGAAGCCGTCGAACTCCCGGGACCCGCGTGGGTCCTGGGCGTCCAGTGGCACCCGGAGATGGGCGAGGACGTACGCGTCATGCGTGCGCTGATCGCCTCCGCAATCCGCGGGCAGTCGTGCCGCTGGGGCGGCGCGGGTGGGCGGTGGGGGTCCCCCCGCTCGAGCGAAGCCGAGAGTGGGGGAGGCACCTTGTAAGCGCCGGGCTGCGCAACCCCACCCCCGCCCAGCCACAACAAGGCTCACCCCCGCGTCAACGACAACAGATCCCGCGCCGGCCCGGTCGGCCGGTGCCCCGTCGGCCACACCGCACGCAAATCACGAGCAAGGGCGATCCCGTTCACCGGAATCCGCACCAGCCGCCGCATCGCCAGCTCCTCCCCCACCGCGAGCTCGCTCAACACCGCCGGCCCCGCCCCGCCCACCGCCGCCGCCTTCACCGCCGTGGTCGAGGACAACTCGATCAACGGCCGGGCCAACCCGCCCAGCGCGGCGTCCAGCACCTGCCGCGTCCCGGACCCCTTCTCCCGCAGGATCAACGGCGTACTCGCCAGCTCCTCCGCCGCGAGCGGCCGCCGCCGACGGGCCCACGCGTGCGACGGCGCGGCCACCACGATCAGCCGGTCGTGGGCGATCACCACCGAGTCCAGTCCGCCCGGCACCGTGAGCCCTTCCACGAACCCCACGTCCGCCTCCCCCGACAGCAACCGCTCCGCCACCGCCGCCGAGTTCCCGGCCAGCAGCGACACCGCCGTGTCCGGCCGGTCCGCGCGCAGCGCGAGCAGCCAGCCCGGCAGCAGGTACTCGGCGATCGTCATGCTCGCCGCCACCCGCAGCCGCGAGTCCCTGCGGTCCCGCAGCGCCTGCGCGCCCACGTCGAAGGCCTCCGCCGCCTCCACGATCCGCCGCGCCCAGTCGGTGACCAGCGCCCCCGCGTCCGTCAGCCGTGACCCGCGCGGCGACCGGTCCACCAGGGCCACGCCGAGCTGCCGTTCCATCGACCGGATCCGGCTGCTGGCGGCGGGCTGGGTGATGCCCAGCTCCCGCGCCGCCCCGCCCAGACTCCCCAGCCGCGCCACCGCCAGCAGCAGCTCCAGCGCCCCGAGGTCCGGCACTCGGTGGGCCAGGGCCCCCGGGCTCGCGGAGCGGTGCCCGGGATGGTCGTGGTCGTCCGTTCTGCTCATAAGCCCAGCTTATGCCGCCATAGAGGGGGGCTCCCTGGTGGCGGCGCCCCGCCGGTCCGACCGTATGACCATGGTCACCGCAACCCGGCCCCTGCCACCCCTCCCCCGTGCCACCGCACGGCCCCCGCGTGCCGACGCCCTCCGTCACCTCGGACCCAACTGGTACGCCTGCGTCATGGGCACCGCCGTCGTCGCCGGAGCGGGCGCCGCGCTCCCCGTGCACGCGTCCGGCTGGCGCCCCGCCCTCACCGCCGTCTGGGCGCTGTCCCTCGTCCTCCTGACGGTGCTGCTCGCCGCCCGCGCCCTGCACTGGGCCCGCCACCGCGACCGGGCCCGCGCCCACCTCCTCGATCCCGCCGTGGCCCCCTTCTACGGCTGCCTCTCCATGGCCCTGCTGGCCGTCGGCGGCGGCGCCCTGACACTCGGACGGGACTGGATCGGGCTGCGCGCGGCCGTCGTCCTCGACGCCGTGCTGTTCACCGCCGGCACGGCCGTCGGGCTGGCCGCCGCCGTGGCCGTCCCGTACCTCATGGCCGTACACCACCGGGTGACGGCGCGGGAGGCGACGCCCGCCTGGCTGCTGCCGCTGGTCGCGCCCATGGTGTCCGCCGCGCTCGGCCCCCTCCTGGTGCCGTACCTCCCGGCGGGCCAGCCCCGCGCGACCCTGCTGCTGGCCTGCTTCGCGATGTTCGGGCTCAGCCTGCTGGCGACCCTGATCACGCTGCCGCTGGTCTTCGGCCGGCTGCTCACCGGCGGTCCGCCGCCCCTCGCGCTCACCCCGACGCTGTTCCTGGTGCTCGGACCGCTCGGCCAGTCCACGACCGCGGCCGGCGCCTTCGCGGACGTGGCGCCGGGGGTGGTGCCGGCGCCGTACGACGAGGGGTTCGAGGTGTTCGCCGTCCTGTACGGGGTGCCCGTCATGGGCTTCGCTCTGCTGTGGCTCTGCCTCGCCTCCGCCCATGTCCTCCGGGCACGGCGGCAGGGGATGCGCTTCGCGATGACGTGGTGGTCGTTCACCTTCCCGGTGGGCACCTGCGTCACCGGTGCCGGTGCCCTCGCCGCGCACACCGGGCTGGTCGTCTACGACGCGCTGGCGTTCGCCCTGTACGCCCTGCTGGCGGGGGCCTGGGCCGTCGCCGCCCGGCACACGGCGCGCGGCCTGTTCAGCGGCGCGCTGCCCGCAGGGCCCGCCCCAGCACCTCCGGGGCCCCGGCCAGCGACGGACCGTACCAGGTGAGGTGCCGGCCGTCGACGAGTGCGCAGGGCAGCCCGGGGAAGGCCTCCGGGCCGTCGTCGGCGGTGAAGCGGTAGGGCTCGTCGGGGAGCACGACGAGGTCCGGGTCCGCCGCGCGCAGCGCGTCGAGCGGGACGCGCGGATAGCGCTCCGGGTGGTGCGCGTACAGGTGGTCGACGCCGAGGCGGGAGAGCAGGTCGCCCGCGAAGGTGTCCCGGCCCAGCACCGTCCAGGGCCGCCGCCAGACGGGCACGACCGCCGTCCGGCGCTCCGCGGGCGGGGGCAGGGCCGCCCAGGCGGCCTCGGCCTCGTCCAGCCAGCGGGGGCGGGCGGGCACCCCGCACGCCGTGAGCACCCGGTCCAGCTCGTGGAAGGCCTGGGGCAGCGTCCGCACCTCGGTCACCAGGACGTCGAGGCCCGCCGCGCGCAGGGCCGCCAGGTCGCTCCCGCGGTTCTCCTCCTCGTTGGCGACCACCAGCTCGGGGCCGAGCGCGACGATCCGGTCCACCTTCGGGTTCTTGGTGCCGCCGACGCGTACGACGTCCAGCCCGGCCGGACGCGTGCACCAGTCGGTGGCGCCGGCCAGGGAGCCGGGGGCGGAGAGCGCCACGGCCTCCGTCAGCGACGGGACGAGGGAGACGACCCTGACGGGACTCATCGGCGCGGCTTGTCCCGCAGCGCCTCGATGTGGTCGGCGACGGCGACGACCAGCAGCCGTGTCTCCGGGACCGTGGCCCGCCAGCGGTGCCGGACGCCTCCGGTGAGGTACAGGGTGTCGCCGCGGCCGAGACGGTACGCGCGGCCCTCCGCCTCGATCTCCACGGCGCCGTCCGCCACGTACATCAACTGGTCGTTGCGGAACTGGAGTTCACGGCCGGCGTCATGGTCGCCGGTGAATTCGGAGGCGTGCATCTGGTGGTGGCCGCGCACCAGGGAGCGCACCTGCGGTTCCGCCCACGGCTCGGCGCCCTCGGCGCGGACGACGTCCACGCTGCACGCCGGGTCGGCGGCGGCGAGGAGCTCCACGGCGGTGGTGCGCAGGGCGTCGGCGACCTTCTCCAGGGAGCTCTGGCTGGGACGCGCCCTCTCGTTCTCGATCTGGCTGAGGAACGGGACCGACAGGCCGCTGCGCTCGGCCACGACGGCGAGGGTGAGGTCCAGCGCGCGGCGTCGCCGCCGCACGGCCGCGCCCACCCGCAGGGGCTGTTCCTTGTGGTCGCCCATCGCTCCGGCTCCCTCCTCCGCCGATCGTCCCGCGCCCCGCGCACCGCCGGTCCGGCGCACTCCTTTTCGTGAGTTGTCTGCACCCTACGCATGTTCGGCAAACCGTTTCAGGCGCCTGCCACGTCGCCGTCACACACGACCGGCGCCGACCCGCCAGTTCGCGCCAGTCGCCCCACGGGCCCCTCGTTCCTCCCGCGTGCGCGACAAAGGGTGTTCCCGCCATTGTTCCCCTCACCCGGCGGAAGGTCACGGGGGAGGTTCGAGGAGGTTCGGGGAGAACATCGCGCTGCGTGGTTGTCCGGATTCCTACCGTGCTCCCGCCCGGCTCCGGACGTGCCCGAGGGACGCTCCGGACATGCCGGAGGGGCGGGCCCGGCCGCGCCGTCAGGTGCGGGTCCGGGCCCGCCCCTCGGGGGCGGCCGGTACGGCGGTTACCGCGGGGTCATCCGCTCCACCATGTCCGGGTGCTCCTCCAGCCAGGCGGCGACGGCCTCCTCCTCGTGGCCCTGGCCGCGGTCCTTGATCTCGGCCTCCAGGGTGCCGAGCTCGTCCTCGCTCATCCGGAAGCCCTTGATCCACTCGGTGAGCTGCGGATACTGCTCCGGGAACTTCTCGCTGGCGATGGTGCGGATCGTGTTGCCCTCGCCGAAGGCCTTCTTGGGGTCCTTCAGCTTGGTCAGCTCGTAGTCGCTGTACGCCCAGTGCGGTGACCACAGGGTGACCGCGATGGGCTCCTTCTCGGCGAGGGCGCGCTTGAGCTCGGCCAGCATCGCCGGCGTGGAGCCGTCGACGACCTCGTACTCGTCCTCCAGGCCGTAGCCGGGCATGACCTCGTTCTTGAGCAGCTGCATCTCCCCGGTACCGGGCTCGATGCCGATGATCCGCCCGTCGAAGAGGTCGGCCTTGCCCTTGAGGTCCGCCAGGGACTCGACGTCCTTGACGTAGGAGGGGACGGCGATCTCCAGCGAGGTGGGTTCGTACCAGGTGCCCAGGTCGGTGAGCTTGTCCTTGTTCTTGTCCCAGTAGTTCTTCTGCGCGTACGGCAGCCAGGCGTCGAAGTTGAGGTCGAGGTCGCCGGAGGCGAGGCCGGTGTAGACCGGGCCGACGTCCATCTGCTTGAGGTTCAGCCGGTAGCCGCGCCGCTCGAGGACGTTCTTCCACAGGTAGGTGACGGCGACGTCCTCCTCCCAGGGGAACCAGGCCACGTCCAGCGGGCGCTTCGCCTCGGCCGGGGTGGCGCCGGAGCCGGACGCGACCGGGGCCAGCTCGTCGACGACGCCCGGGTTGGCCTTCAGCCAGGTCCGGACGGCGTCCTGCTGCCCGCCCTTGCCGGCCTTGTTGATCTCGGCTTCCAGGCCGGTGAGTTCCTCCTCGGTCATCGAGAAGTCCTTCAGCCACTTCCCGACGAGCGGGTTGTCGTCGGCGAAGCCCTTGCGCGACACCGTGTGCACGCCGTCGCCCTTGCCCCAGCTGCCCTTGGGGTCCTCCAGCTTCTTCAGGTCGTAGTCGCTGTACGCCCAGTGCGGCGACCAGAGGGTGACGACGACCGGTTCCTTCTTGCCGTAGGCCCGCTTGAGCTCGGCCAGCATCGCCGGCGTGGAGCTGTCGACGACCTCGTACTCCTGGTCCAGGCCGTACTCCTTGAGGACCTTGCTCTTCAGCAGGCCCATCATTCCGGCGCTGGACTCGATGCCGGTGATCTCCCCGCCGAAGACGGACGCCTTGCCCTTGAGGTCCTCCAGGCTGTCGACGTCCTCCATGTACGCCGGGACGGTCAGCTCCAGCGACGTCTCGCCGTACCAGGAGCCGAGGTCGTCGAGCCGCTTGCCGTACTTCTTCCAGTACGCCTCGTGGGTGGTGGGCAGCCAGGCGTCCGTCTGGAAGTCGACGTTGCCCTGCGCGAGGGCGGTGTAGAGCGGGCCGGCCTCGAACTGCTCGGCCTCGACCTCGAAACCGCGCCGCTCCAGGATCTCCTTCCACAGGAAGGTGGAGGCGACGCCCTCGTCCCAGGGGATGTAACCGATGGTGATCTTCTTGCCGTCGCCGACCTTCTCGCCGCCGGCGGTGCTCCCGGAGCCTCCGCCGCTGCCGCCGAAGATCCCCATGCCGCCCGCGACCAGGGCGAGGACGACCACACCGACCACGGCGACCTGCGGGCGGGGCCGGTAGGACCAGATCCTCAGCCCCTGCGCGGCGCGCGCCTTGGCGGCGGCGCGGCGGCCGAGCGGGGAGACCTGGGTGCCCAGGGCGCTGGTCATGCGGTCCAGGTAGATCGCCAGGATGACGATGGCGATGCCGGACTCGGCGCCAAGACCGATGTTGAGCTGCCCGATGGCCTCGATGACCGCGCCGCCGAGTCCGCCGGTGCCGACCATGCCGGCGATCGCGGCCATGGACAGGCCCAGCATGATGACCTGGTTCACGCCCGCCATCACCGTGGGCAGTGCCAGCGGCAGCTGCACGCGCAGCAGGGTGTTGCGGGGCGTGGTGCCGAACGCCTCGGCCGCCTCGACCAGCTCCTTGTCGACCTGGCGGATGCCCAGCTCGGTCATGCGCACGCCCGGGGCGAGCGCGAAGATCAGGGTGGCGACGATGCCCGGGGCGGAGCCGGTCCCGAAGAACAGGATCGCCGGGATGAGGTAGATCATCGCGGGCAGCGTCTGCATGAAGTCCAGGACCGGCCGGACCACGGCGCTGACCCGGTCGGAGCGGGCCGCCCAGATGCCCACCGGCACCGATATGACCAGCGCGATCACCGTGGCGACGATGACCAGCGACAGCGTCACCATCGAGTCCTCCCACAGTTCGAGGGAGTCCAGGAAGGCGAAGCCGGCGAAGGTGAGGACACCGGCGAAGGTGCCGCGCAGCCAGAAGGCGATCACCGCGAAGATGCCGCAGAGGATCAGCGGTTCGGGGGCCTGGAGGACGGCGTTGACGCCGTCGTAGGCGCCGGTGAAGACGATCTTGAAGAAGTCGAACAGCCAGGTGACGTTGGCGAGCAGCCAGTCGACGGCGCTGTTGACCCAGTCGCCGAGCGGAATCCTAGGCACGGGCCATCACCTTCTCGCCGCCCTTGTCGCGCGGGGTGTCGCAGACGCCGGGATCGGCCTCCTCGTCGCCGAGGAAGCCGACGAGGCGCTGCCGGGGCACGACCCCGACGAGCGCGTCCTCCTGGTCGAGCACCGCCACGGGGTGCGGGACGCGGGCGCTGATCGCGCACAGGTCGGTGAACGGCGTGTCGGGCGTCGCGGTCTCGCAGCCGCAGTCGGCCTCGTCGCCGCGGACCTCGCGCTCCATCACGGCGCCGGCGGTGAGTACGCGGGAGCGGTCGACGTCCTGGGTGAAGGAGGCGACGTAGTCGTTGGCGGGGCGGATCAGGATGTCTTGCGCGGTGCCGATCTGCACGATGCGGCCGTCGCGCATCACCGCGATCCGGTCGCCCAGGCGCATGGCCTCGTTGAGGTCGTGGGTGATGAAGACGATCGTCTTCTTCAGGGTCTTCTGCAGTTCGAGCAGCTGGTCCTGCATGTCGCGGCGGATCAGCGGGTCGAGGGCGCTGAAGGACTCGTCCATCAGCAGCAGGTCGGCGTCGGTGGCGAGCGCGCGGGCGAGCCCCACGCGCTGCTGCATGCCGCCCGACAGCTCGTCCGGCCACGACTTCTCCCAGCCGGCCAGGCCGCACAGGGCGAGCGCCTCGTCGGCGCGGCGTTCGCGCTCGGCGCGGGGCACGCCCTGCACTTCAAGACCGTAGGCGGCGTTGTCACGGACGCTGCGGTGCGGGAACAGCGCGAAGTGCTGGAAGACCATGCTGATCTTCTTGGACCGGACCTGGCGCAGCTCCCGGTCGGGCAGCGCGGTCAGGTCCTGGCCGTCGAAGCGCACGTGTCCTGCGGTGGGCTCCAGCAGGCCGTTCAGCATCCGCAGCAGGGTGGACTTGCCGGAGCCCGACAGGCCCATGACCACGAAGATCTCGCCCGGCTCCACCGTGAACGAGGCGTCGATGACGGCGGCGGTGGTGCCGTCGGCGCGCAGTTCCTCCCGGTCGGTCTCCTTCTGGCGCAGTCGTTCGACCGCCTGGTCCGGTCGTCTGCCGAACACCTTGAACAGATGCTCGGCCTCAAGCCTGGATGACACGCGTACCTCTTGTCTCGACGGCAATGGCAGGAGCGATGCCCGGCGGACGGCTCACACGGCCCACGACAGTTGAATCTGTAACCGGCATCGCTCCGGGGCCGCGCCTCCCCGGTTTTGCACAGGACAAACGTTTTGGTGTGGTGCCTCACACAGGTGGCGCAGGACGCAACTCATCGCGCATCACGCACTCGCGCGCTTCTGCGGAGCGCTGTCAGCGGTGTGCGGCATGATGCGGGACGTGACCGGACGACTGATGCTTCTCGACACCGCCTCCCTGTACTTCCGTGCCTACTTCGGCGTCCCGGAGTCCGTCAGGGCCCCGGACGGCACGCCGGTGAACGCCGTGCGCGGACTGCTCGACTTCATCGACCGCCTGGTGAAGGACCACCGGCCGGACCACCTGGTGGCCTGCATGGACGCCGACTGGCGCCCGAAGTGGCGGGTGGAGCTGATCCCCTCCTACAAGGCGCACCGCGTCGCCGAGGAGCGCGCGGCGGGCCCGGACGAGGAGGAGGTGCCGGACACGCTGTCCCCGCAGGTACCGGTCATCGAGAGCGTGCTCGACGCGGTGGGCATCGCGCGGGTGGGGGTCGCCGGGTACGAGGCGGACGACGTGATCGGCACGTTCACCGCCCGCGCCGACGGGCCGGTCGACATCGTCACCGGCGATCGCGATCTGTACCAGCTGGTGGACGACGCGCGCGGGGTGCGCGTGCTGTATCCGCTGAAGGGCGTCGGCACGCTCCAGATCACCGACGAGGCCGCGCTGCGCGAGAAGTATGGGGTGGACGGCGGAGGGTACGCGGATCTGGCACTGCTGCGCGGCGATCCGAGCGACGGTCTGCCGGGCGTGCCGGGCATCGGGGAGAAGACGGCGGCCAAGCTGCTGGCCGAGTTCGGCGACCTGGCCGGGATCCTGGCGGCCGTGGACGACCGGCAGGCCAGGCTCACGCCGTCGCAGCGCAAGCGTCTGGACGAGGCGCGGCCGTATCTCGCGGTCGCCCCCAAGGTCGTCCGGGTCGCGGACGACGTCCCGCTCCCGGACGTCGACACGGCGCTGCCGCGCGGGCCGCGCGACCCGGCCGGGGCGGAGTCCCTGGCCGCCCGATGGGGCCTGGGCGGCTCGCTGCAGCGCCTGCTGACGACCCTCTCGGCGTGAGCCGCACACATCACTGAACCGGACGGAGTCTCCGCCGACGAGGTGTCGACCGGGATCGAGGTGCTAACTTAGGTAACCCTAACTGTGACAGCTGGGAGGCTCCTCATGGCAGAGCGACCGGTACGCGCCCCGCGCGCGCCGCACACCGCCGAGGTCGTCCGCACCGAGCGGCTGACCCCGCACATGCAGCGCGTGGTGCTCGGTGGTGAGGGGCTCTCCGATTTCTCGGCGGACACCTGCACCGATCACTACGTCAAGCTGCTGTTCCCGGCCGCGGGGGCGGCGTATCCGGAGCCCTTCGACCTCCAGCGCATCCGCGAGGAGTTCCCGCGCGAGCAGTGGCCGGTGACCCGGACGTACACGGTGCGGCAGTGGGACGCCGAGCACCGTGAGCTGACCCTGGACTTCGTGGTCCACGGCGACGAGGGCCTGGCGGGTCCCTGGGCGGCGAACGTCCGGCCGGGCGAGGTCGTCCGGTTCATGGGTCCCGGCGGCGCCTACGCGCCCGACCCGGCGGCCGACTGGCACCTGCTCGTCGGCGACGAGAGCGCGCTGCCCGCGATCGCCCGCTCGCTGGAGGCTCTGCCGCACGGTGCCAGGGCGTTCGCCTTCGTGGAGATCTCCGGCCCCGACGAGGAGCAGAAGATCGACTCCGATGTGGAGGTCCGCTGGCTGCACCGCGGCGGCCGGCCCGTCGGCGAGGCCCTGGTGGAGGCCGTCCGGGATCTCGACTTCCCGGAGGGCCGGGTGCACGCCTTCGTGCACGGTGAGGCCCACTTCGTGAAGGAGCTGCGTCGGCTGCTGCGGGTCGAGCGCGGCATCCCGCGCGAGGACCTGTCGATCTCCGGTTACTGGCGGCTCGGCCACAACGAGGACGGCTGGCAGGCTTCCAAGCGCGAGTGGAACGCCCGCATCGAGGCCGAACAGGAAACCACGAACACCTCCGCCTGACGAGCTCGCGGCAACGCCTGCGGCAGGCGGGCCGGGGCCGCACCGTCAGCGGCTACCGCCCGCCGCTCCCGCGCTCCCGCGGGCAGTCGTGCCGCTGGGGCGGCACGGGTGGGCGCGACGGCACCCCGCAAGCGCCGGGCCGCGCGAACACCCCCCGGCCCGCACCAACACGGCGCACCCACCAAACACCGGCCCGCACCAACACGGCGGCACCCCGCCAACGCCGACCCCGCGAACCCACCCCCGCCCCACCCCGACGCCCCACACATCCGCCGAACGGGGGAACCACACCCCGTCCCCCCGGGCACGGCGGCGTGGCGAGCCCATGAGAGCGGACCCCTGCCGCAGGATCCGGGCGCGTGGCACACACCTTCGACGAACTCGTGGCCAAGCAGCGCGCGGCGGACGAGGCGCACGCCCTGGTCCAGCGACTGCGGGACGCCTACGGCCCGCCCAACCGGACCAAGTGGAGCGGGCACCAGACCAGCACCTGGGAGACCGCCTGGCGGGCCTGGCGCGACCTCGCCCGTGACGTCCGCCTCGCGGTGACCGAGTACGCCCGGGCCGAGGGCAGACCGCTCCACGAGATCGAGGCGGAGCTGAAGCGGGCGACCGGGGACCACGACTGAGCGGCCCCGTACGCTTGCCCGGTGTGAGACGCAGACGGCCGATTCCGCCCCCTCCCCTGCCGCAGCGCGACGGTGTGGACCCGGTGCGGGTGCGACTGCCCGCCGATACCCGGTGGGCCACGGTGCGGGAGCATCTGGTGCAGCGGCTCTCGGCCGGCCCCGGGGTCGTGGACGGGATGTTCGCCGCGGGGCTGATCGTCGGGGCGGACGGGCGGGCCGTACCGGCGGACACACCGTACGCACCCGGCATGTGCGTGTGGTTCCACCGGGAGCCGCCCGCCGAGGTGCCGGTGCCGTTCCCGCTGGAGGTCGTCCACCGGGACGAGCACATCGTCGTCGTCGACAAGCCCCACTTCCTGGCCACCACCCCGCGCGGCGGCCACGTCACCCAGACCGCGCTCGCCCGGCTCCGCCGCGAGCTGGGCGTCCCGGAACTCGGCGCCGCGCACCGCCTCGACCGGCTCACCGCGGGCCTGGTGCTGTTCACGGTGCGACCCGAGGAGCGCGGCGCGTACCAGACGCTGTTCCGCGACCGGCGCGTGCGCAAGGAGTACGAGGCCGTCGCGCCCCACGATCCGCGGCTGGAGCTGCCCAGGACCGTGCGCAGCCGGATCGTGAAGGAGCGCGGGGTGCTCACCGCCCGGGAGGTCGAGGGCGAGCCCAACGCGCTGACGCGTGTGGAGCTCGCCGCCCACCGCCCGGACGGCCTCGGCCGGTACCGGCTGGTACCCGGCACCGGGCAGACCCATCAGTTGCGGGTGCACATGGCCGCCCTGGGCGTGCCGATCCTCGGCGATCCGCTGTACCCCGAGGTGACCGGCCCCGTCCCGGCCGGTGACTTCCGGCGTCCGCTGCAGCTGCTCGCGCGGGCCCTTGAGTTCACCGACCCGGTGACGGGGGTGGAACACCGGTTCACCAGTGGCCGGGTGCTCGCGGCCTGGTCCTCGTACGAGGACTGGGCGGCCGGTCAGTAGCCGCGCCACCAGCGCAGGAAGCGCTGCCACGCGTTCCGCGGCGGGGCGGGTTCCGTCACCGGCGGGGGCGGCGGCGCCGGCACGGGCGGCTCGACGTGCGGCTCGGGCGGCACCGGGGCCGTGGCGGCCGGCCCGGTCCCCGGCCGGGCGTGGCCGATGTGCCAGTCCTGCTGCGGGGGCGCGTCGTTCTCGTGGCTGGGCCGCTGCGTCACGTCCTGCTGCGGCCGGGGCGTGAAGTGGACGGGCAGTTCCACGAGGTGGCGTGAGGCGATGGACTCGGTGAAGGACAACTCCTCCTCGTCGATGCTGAGCTCCACGTCGGGCAGCCGCATGAGCAGGGCGTCGACACCGACTTCGGCGATGGTGCGGCCGATGTCCTGACCGGGGCACTCGTGCGGGCCGCCGCCGAAGGCGAGGTGCGAGCGGTTGCCCTGCATGTCGGCGGTCGGGTCGGGGCGCACGCGTGGATCGACGTTGGCCGGCGCGGGCGCGAACAGCAGGCCGTCGCCCTTGCGGATGCGCTGGCCGCCGAGCTCCGTGTCCTGTTTGGCGAAGTAGGCGAAGATGGTGCTGAACGGCGGCTCGTCCCAGAGCAGTTGCTCCACCGCCTGGGGCACGGTCATCTGGCCGCCGTTGAGCTGGGAGCGGAAGCGCGGGTCGATCAGCACCTGGCGCAGCACGTTGGCCAGGAGGTTGGCGGTGGCCTCGTAGGCGGCGATCAGCACCACTCTGAGGTGCTGGCTGACCTCGTCGTCGGTCAGCCCGGCCGGGTGGGCGATGAGGTGGCCGGTGAAGTCGTTCAGCGGCTCGGCACGGCGGCGGGCGGTGAGGCGCTCCAGGGCCCCCATGACGTAGGCGTTGCTGGCGATCGCGGTCTCGGTGCCCCGGATCATGTCACGGGCGGCCTCGACCATCCGGTCGTTGTACTCGTCGGGCATGCCGAGGACGTGGCACATCACGGCCATCGGCAGGTGCTCGGCGTACTGGCCGACCAGCTCGGCCTCGCCCGCCTCGCAGAACCGGTTGACGACGCGCTGGACGCTGCGGTTGACGTGCCGGCGCAGCCCGCGGAAGTCGGTGGCCGCCACGGCGGCGTCGATGGCGCCGCGCAGCCGCTTGTGCTCGTCGCCCTCGGCGTGCGCGCACATCGGCTGCCAGGCGATGTGCGGCATCAGCGGGTGGTCGGGCTTGACCAGGCCGGCCGTGAGCGGGGACCAGATGCGGCTGTCCTTGCAGTACTGCGCGGGGGTGCGGACCAGTTGCTGGCTCTCGGCGTGGCCGAGGACCACCCACATCGGCAGGTCGTCGTGGATGAGCACCGGTGCCACCGGGCCGTGTTCGGCGCGCAGGGTCTCGTACAGCTTCCTCAGGTCCTCCGACTCGTGCAGCCGGCTCAGCCCGCCGGGGCCCAGGCCGTGCGCGGGGCAGCCGGGGGGCGGGCCGGGCCGGGACGCGTCCGTGCCGGTCGGGGAGTCTCCCGTCAGGGAGTTCGGTTCAGGCGTCACAGTGGTCGCTCCGAGGGGAAAGCGGGGTGTGGGCGGGGAGGGGTCCGGGTTCAGGTGAGCGAACCCGTCATGGCGAGGGAGTGCAGGAACCGCATCAGGGTCATCAGGACGTCGCGGCTGGAGGCGCGGCGCCGCACATCGCACTCCAGGATGGGGATCTGCTCGGACAGGTCGAGGGCGGACCGCAGGTCCTCGATGGGGTAACGCGGGCCGTCGGGGAATGAGTTGACCGCGACGACGAACGGCACGCCGCGCTCCTCCAGTCGCCCCATGACGTCGAAGCTGACCTCGAGGCGACGGGTGTCGACGAGTACGACCGCGCCGAGCGCCCCCTCGAACAGCCCGTTCCACAGGAACCAGAAGCGTTCCTGGCCCGGGGTGCCGAAGAGGTACAGCACCAGCTGGTCCGTGATCTTGATGCGGCCGAAGTCCATGGCGACGGTGGTGGCCGTCTTGGACGCGGAACCGAAGTTGTCGTCGACCCCGATGCCGGCCTGGGTCATGGTCTCCTCGGTGGTCAGCGGTTTGATCTCGCTGACCGAGCCGACCATGGTCGTCTTGCCGACGCCGAATCCGCCGACGATGACGATTTTCACCGCGGCCTGTGCCGTGTGCGGCAGCTGATCCTCGGCCCGGGGTCCCGGGATGGTCTCAGAGCCTTTGAAGTCCATGCATCACCGCTTCGAGAAGGGAACGGTCGGGGAGCGCCTTGCGGACGATGGACGAGCGCGCCTGGACCAGTTCCGCCGTCAGCATCTCGGTGAGCAGCACGGTCACCACGCTGAACGGCAGGCTGAGGTAGGCCGACAGTTCGGCCACGGACAGGGGTGCGACGCAGAGCCGGAGCAGCGCCGCCTGCTCGGGGGTGGCGGAGGGCGGGGGGTCCGGGGAGCGGGCCACGATCAGCGTCACGAGGTCGATGTCCGCCCGTTCGCCGTCCGGGCCCGCGACGACGTACAGCCGCTCGGGGTTGCCGCCCTCACCCTCCTTCTTGGCCGGTCCGGCCGGCTGCGGAGAGGGGCCGTCCTGGGGGGAGCGCCTCTGGCGTTGCGGAGGAGTCATACGGGCTGCCCGTTCCGTCGGGGCGGACTGGTCAGATGGGCGCCGATGCGGACGACGAGGTCGCGCATCATGCCGCCCATGCGGCCGGGTTCGCAGGTCATGTCGGAGAGCACCGCGAGATAGGCGTTGGCTCCGGCCGCCATCAGGTAGAAGTAGCCCTCGTCGATCTCGATGAGCACCATCTTCATCTCGCCGTTTCCGTACGGGAGTTCTTGGGCGACGGCCCCGGCGAGGCTCTGCACGCCCGCGCAGGCGGCGGCGACCCGGTCGGCGGCGTCCGGTTCACCGCCGTAGCGGGCGATGCGCAGACCGTCGGCGGAGAGCACCACGATCATCTCGACGCCGGGTACGCCGTCGGCGAGCTCCTTGAGCATCCAGTCGAAGTTGGCTCGTTGCTGGATCACTTGAGGTCCCCCTCGTCATCGGCCTCGGTGCGGGCCGGTTCGTTGATGAGATGCAGGTAGGCGGTGGGGTTGCGGGTGAAGTCGGTGGGGTGGACGCCCGGGTCGAGGCCCTTCTTCATGCCCTCCCAGAAGGCGTCGACCCACAGCCCGGGTTCGCGGTCGTTCCGCTTCTTCTCGGGTTCGGGAGTGGCCCAGATGTCGTGGTACTCCTCGCCCCGTTCCCTGGCCTCCCGCTCGGCCCGTTCGGCCGCGGCCTGCTCGGCGTACCGCTGGGCCAGCGGGGTCTTCACCCGGCTGCGGCGCTGCGGCAGGCCGCCCGCGGTCCACTCGGTGACCTCGGGGACGTCGTCCTCCATGAGGACCGTGTCGGGGATGCGGGGGCTGGTGGGGCGGCGCTTCTTGGGTGTGCGCTCGGGGCCCGGGAGGGCGTCGACCGGGCGGGGCACGGCGGTCGCCCCGATGCCGTGGGCGAGGCCCACACCGGGCTCGTCGGTGATCATCTCGCTCGGTACGACGAGGACGGCGCGCACCCCGCCGTAGGCGGAGGCGCGCAGCGAGACCTGCATGTTGAACGCGGTGCAGAGCCGGCCGACGACGGCGAGGCCGAGGCGCGGGTTGGCCCCGATCTCCTGGAGGTCGACGCCCCGCTGGGCCTGCTCGAGCATCCCCTCGATACGGGCCCGGGCCTGCTCGTCGAGGCTGACTCCGGCGTCCTCGATCTCGATGGCGACACCGGTCTGCACCTCGGTGGCGGTGACGCTGACCTTGCTGGTCGGCGGCGAGTAGCGGGTGGCGTTGTCGAGGAGTTCGGCGGCGGCGTGGATGACCGGTTCGACGTAGATGCCCTTGATGTTGATCTTGGCGATCGACTTCAGGTCGATGCGGCGGTACTCGAGGATGCGGGACATGGCGCCGCGCAGCACGCTGTAGAGGGCGACGGGCTTGGGCCACTGGCGTCCGGGACGGCCGCCGCCGAGAACGGAGATGGAGTCGGCGAGGCGGCCGATCAGCGCGGTGCCGTGGTCGATGCGCAGCAGGTCGTCGAAGACCTCGGGGTTGCGGCCGTGGTCCTCCTCCATCTCCCGGAGCTCCTTGGCCTGCTGGTGGACGATCGCCTGGACGCGGCGGGCGATGCTGACGAAGGAGCGCTGGGAGGAGTCGCGCAGGTTCTCCTCGTCGTCGATGATCTTCAGCATCGTCCTGAGCAGGTCGATCTGGTACTTCGGCAGGTCGCGCCAGGCCGGGTTGAGCCGGGGCAGGCCGCGGATCACCTCCTCGGGGTCGTTGCCGCTGTGCAGGTAGTCGAGGGTCGCGGGGATGACCTGGTTGGTGAAGTACTGCGTCTCCGTGTCATGGGCGGCGATCCGGGACTCCAGGTACGCACGGTGACGGTCGTGTTCGGCCTGCGCCTCCCGCAGCACACGGCCGCGGCGCACCGCCTCGGTCGCGGCGGCGGTCACCAGCAGGGTCGCGACGGCGCCGCACACGCCGACGGCGATCCGGGCGGGCTCCGCCACCAGGGCGACGGCGGCCCCGGTCGCCGCGGCCATCACTATGGCCGGCAACAACAGCACGCGTGTGTAAGGAAGTTGGACACTCGCCATGTGAGCCTTCTGAAACGAATCGACTGACGGTCGGGAAACGTGCACATAGGGGAACAAGCGCACGAATTCATCTCAACCCGGTGCGCTGCGGGCGAGCTTAGTCCGACCGGATCATCGCGATGTCATATTCGGCAAGTGCCGGAAATGGCCCCTGGGACAGGAGTACGCTGAGGTCGTTTACACACCGTGCGACTGTTCGAACACAGTGCGTCACCACGATCGGGCGTGCGAGAACCACTCACCGTCACGGGTGAGGAAGGTCCCGGGCTCCGTGATCCTGCCCATGAAACCGGGCGGTGACGCCTCCGATGAGAGCGCACGGAAGGCAGAAGCCCGGCGCGCACGGGGCGCACCGGGCTTCTCCGGGGGCTCAGGGCCGGGCGGTTCAGCCCACGGACGAGTAGGCGACCACGCCGCGCAGCAGTCCGTCGACCGCCTTGCGGGCGTTCCTGGCGACCGTCGAGCCCTCGGCGGACGGCGCCGCTGCCGAGATCTGCCCCAGCACGTCGATGACCTGCTTGCACCAGCGCACGAAGTCGCCGGCCGGCATCTCCGCCTCGCGCAGCACCTCGTCCAGGCCCTTGCCCGAGGCCCACATGTGGGCGGCCCAGGCGAAGCCGAGGTCGGGCTCGCGCTGGCCCACGCCCTCGGTCTGGCTGATCCGGAAGTCCTCCTCCAGGGCGTCCAGCCGGCCCCAGATGCGGACCATCTCGCCGAGCGCCGCCTTCGCCCGGCCCGAGGGCAGCTTGGGCGCCATCGCGTCGTCGGCGGCCCGGGCCTCGTACACCAACGCCGACACGCACGCGGCGAGTTCGGCTGGAGCCAGCCCCTCCCAGACGCCCTCGCGCAGGCATTCGCTGGCCAGCAGGTCGAGTTCGCCGTACAGCCGGGCCAGCCGCTTGCCGTGTTCGGTGACCTCGTCGCCGCGCAGATAGTCCATCTCGGTCAGCAGCCCGACGATCCGGTCGAAGGTGCGGGCGATGGTGTTCGTCCGGCCCTCGATACGGCGCTCCAGCTGCGAGGTGTCGCGCAGCAGCCGGTGGTAGCGCTCGGCCCAGCGGGCGTGGTCCTCACGGTCCTGGCAGCCGTGGCACGGATGCGCCCGCAGCGCCTTGCGCAGCCGCGCGATCTCCCGGTCGTCGACCGCCTCGGACCGCCTCTTGCGGTGCCGCTCCGGCGTGATGTGCCCGGCCTTGGTGCGCAGGGCGGAGGCGAGGTCCCGGCGCGACTGCGGGGAACGCGGGTTGAAGGACTTCGGGATCCGCATCCGCTCCAGCGCCTCGACCGGCACCGGGAAGTCGATCGACGCCAGCCGCTTCACCTGCCGCTCCGCGGTCAGCACCAGCGGGCGCGGACCGTCGTACTGGTCGAAGCCCCGGTGGCCGTTGGAACGTCCCGCGGGCAGCCCCGGGTCGAGCACCAGCGCCAGGCCCGCGTACTTGCCGGTGGGTACGTGGATGACGTCACCGGGCTTCAGCTTCTCCAGCGCGACGGCGGCCTCCGCGCGCCGCTGGGACGCGCCCTGCCGGGCCAGCTCGTTCTCCCGGTCCTTCAGCTCGCGGCGCAGCCGCGCGTACTCCTCGAAGTCGCCGAGGTGGCAGGTCATGGAGTCCTTGTAGCCCTCCAGGCCCTCCTCGTTGCGCTGCACCTGCCGGGAGATGCCGACGACCGACTTGTCCGCCTGGAACTGCGCGAACGACGTCTCGAGGAGCTCGCGCGAGCGGTGCCGGCCGAACTGCTCGACCAGGTTGACCGCCATGTTGTACGACGGCTTGAAGCTGGACCGCAGCGGATACGTGCGCGTGCCGGCCAGCCCCGCCAGGTGCTCGGGGTTCATGGCGCGCTGCCACAGCACGACCGCGTGCCCCTCGACGTCGATGCCGCGCCGGCCGGCCCGGCCGGTCAGCTGGGTGTACTCGCCGGGGGTGATGTCGGCGTGCTGCTCGCCGTTCCACTTGACGAGCTTCTCCAGGACCACCGAGCGGGCGGGCATGTTGATGCCGAGCGCGAGGGTCTCGGTCGCGAACACGGCCTTCACCAGGCCGCGCACGAACAGCTCCTCGACGACCTCCTTGAACGTCGGCAGCATGCCCGCGTGGTGGGCCGCGATGCCGCGTTCCAGGCCCTCCAGCCACTCGTAGTAGCCCAGGACGTGCAGGTCCTCGGCCGGGATGGAGGCGGTGCGCTCCTCGACCAGGGAACGGACCTGGGCCCGCGCCTCCTCGTCGTTGAGCCGGAGCCCCGCGTACAGGCACTGCTGGACGGCGGCCTCGCAGGCGGCGCGGCTGAAGATGAAGGTGATGGCGGGCAGCAGGCCCTCGGCGTCCAGCCGCTCGATGACCTCGGGCCGGCTCGGCGTCCACACGCGCGAGCGCTGCCGGCGCTCCCGCTCCCGGTCGGCCTCGCGCATGTTGTCCCGTCCGCGCTTGCGGTCGCCCCAGGAGGGGCGGCTCGCCTCCAGGCGCGCCATGCGCGTGAGGTCCGGGTTGACGGCCCTCTTGCGGCCCTCCCCCTCCTCGAACAGGTCGTATATCCGGCGTCCCGCGAGCACGTGCTGGAACAGCGGCACGGGCCGGTGCTCGGAGACGATCACCTGGGTGTCACCGCGGACGGTGTCCAGCCAGTCGCCGAACTCCTCCGCGTTCGACACCGTCGCCGACAGTGACACCAGGGTCACGGACTCGGGGAGATGGATGATCACTTCCTCCCAGACGGCACCGCGGAAGCGGTCCGAGAGGTAGTGCACCTCGTCCATCACCACGTAGCCGAGGCCGAGCAGGGTCTGCGACCCGGCGTACAGCATGTTCCGCAGCACCTCGGTGGTCATCACGACCACCGGGGCGTCGGAGTTGACGCTGTTGTCGCCGGTGAGCAGGCCCACCTTCGCCGTGCCGTAGCGGCGGCACAGGTCGGCGTACTTCTGGTTCGACAGCGCCTTGATGGGTGTCGTGTAGAAGCACTTCTTGCCCTGCTGGAGGGCGAGGTGGACGGCGAACTCGCCGACGATCGTCTTGCCGGAGCCGGTGGGCGCGGCGACCAGCACGCCCTTCCCCGCCTCGAGCGCCTGGCAGGCCTCGATCTGGAAGGGGTCGAGGCCGAAGTCGTACATCTCGCGGAAGGAGGCGAGCGCGGTGGCCTGCTCGGCAGCGCGCCTGCGTGCTGCCGCGTACCGCTCGGCCGGTGAGAGGTCCTCTGTCATCGTGCTTTCGAGCGTACCGGGCCGCACCGACAACAGGACGATCATTATCCGGAACCGTCCCGGTGGGCGGCGGAAGCCGCCCGGATCAGGGTCCCACGACCCGCAGGGCGCCCGGCACGCACCGCGCGGTCAGCGGCAGCGGCCCCACCGGCTCCCCGTCCGCGTAGCCGGTGACCTGCTCGGCGGCCAGCTCCACGCTCGCCGCCCGCAGCACGGTGATCGCGGGGTGGCCGACGTGCGTCCCCCGGTACACCCTCGGGAACACCCGCAGCAGGGTGGCCCGGCTGCACTCGCCGACCACCGTGATGTCGAACAGCCCGTCGGTGAGATCCGCTCCGGGGCATATCCGCATGCCACCGCCGTACGACGGCCCGTTCCCGACGGCCACCAGCGTCGCCTCGACCTCGCGGACCTCGCCGCCGTCGAGGGTGATCCGGTACGGCAGCGGCCGGAAGGCGGCCAGCTCGGCGACGATCGCCAGGTCGTACTTGAAGCGTCCGAGGGGCAGCCGCACCCGGTTGCCGCGGTCGTTGACCCGGGAGTCGAAGCCGGAGGCGAGCACGGCGCCGAACCAGCGGTCGCCGACCCGGCCGAGGTCGATGTCGCGGACCCGGCCGCACTTGAGGGCGTCGGCGATCATCCGGCCGGCCGCGGCCGGTTCCCGCAGGGGCATGCCGAGCGCGCGGGCGAAGTCGTTGCCGGTTCCCGCGGCGACCAGGCCGAAGGGGGTGCCGGTGCCGACGACGGCCTGCAGGGCGAGGTTCGCCATGCCGTCGCCGCCGACGGCGATCAGGGCTCCGGTGCCCTCCTCGACGGCGGCACGTGCCCGGGCCAGGGCGTCCCGCGGGTCGTCGCCGAGCACGGTCCGCACCGAGAAACCGGCGTCCCGCAACGCGGAAGCGGCCGGCCGCGCCGCGCGGGCGCCCCGGCCGCGGCCCGCGGTGGGGTTGACGAAGAGGGTGATCTCGCTGGTCACGGGAGTGACCCTACGAGTTGCGGCCCGGTCTTCAGGTCACGTCGTCATAACCGTTGACCCGGTCCTTGGTCGTCTGCTCGGGCAGGGCGGCCACGGGTTCCACCGGATCGATGGACTCGGGGGTGAGATCCAGCTCGGACGCCTCGTCGTCGGCGGGGCCCATGGCCTCGAGACGGCGCCTGCGGCGGTCGTTGAGCAGGGACACGGCGACCGCGCCGAAGTACAGGATCCAGATCGGTCCGGCGAGCGCCATCATGGTCAGCGGGTCGGTGCTCGGCGTGGCGAGGGCCGCGAACAGCGTGATGCCCATGATCATGCCGCGCCACCAGCCGAGCATCCGCCTGCCCGTGATGGCACCGGTGAAGTTGAGCATCACCAGCAGCAGCGGCAGCTCGAAGGAGAGGCCGAAGACGACCACCATGCGCGTGACGAGGTCGAGCAGGTCGTCCAGCGGCAGCAGGTTGTCGACGCCGAACGGCGTGAACGTGATGAGCACCTCGGCGGTGGTCGGCAGCACCGCGTACGCGAAGTAGGCGCCGGCGAGGAAGAGCGGGAAGCCCGTCGCGACGAACGCGTAGGCGTACTTCCTCTCGTGCCGGTGCAGACCCGGGGCGACGAAGGCCCACAGCTGGTACAGCCAGACCGGCGAGGCCAGTACGATGCCGGCCATCAGGGAGACCTTCAGCGCCAGCGTGAACGGCGTGAGCAGACCGTTGATCGTGATCTGCGCGCACGGCTCCGTGCTGTCCGAGCGGGCGAGCTCCGCGAAGGACTTCTCGCACCCGACCGACTTGAAGACCGGCTCGGTGAAGAAGTTGATGATGTCGTTGTAGAAGAAGGCCGCGGCGACCGTCACCAGGACGATGGCCAGCAGCGCCTTCGCGAGCCGGTTGCGGAGCTCACGAAGGTGCTCCGCGAGGGGCATCCGCCCCTCGGGATCCTTCTCCTGCTTGCGGGCAGACTTGAGCAACCCACGTTCCCATCTCGTGCGGCGGGCCGGAGTTCACCGGCCCTGCGTCAGCGCTTGGTCGTGTCCGTCGGCTCCGTGACCGGGCGGGAGCTGGTCACGTCGCCGGGGGCGGCCTGGATGGTGCGCTGCGCCGGAGGCTGCTGGTCGCCGGTGGCCGGCGGGTCGGCCGGGGCGGAGGACTTGTCCTCCTTCATCGCCTTGGCCTCGCTCTTGAGGATGCGGGCGGACTTGCCGAGCGACCGCGCCATGTCCGGAAGCTTCTTCGCGCCGAACAGCAGGATGATGACGACGAGGATGAGAATGATCTCGGGGGCTCCGAGCCTTCCGAACATAAGTCTTTACCTTCTCACCGAGGCTGCTGGGGGTGGGCTGCTGTCCGACCGGTCGGACATGCGCCCGAACGACCGTGCTGTCAGCGATCGTAACGCTCAGGGGTGAACGTGAGGCAATCCCCGTGCGTACTCCCGTCCGCGGTCCGGGCCTCGTTCTCCGGGCCGCGATCAGCAGCGTACCTGCCGTGGCCCACGGGGTGACAGGGCGAAGCACCCACGGGCAGCACCGCGTGCCGCTCCCGCGGGCAGTCGTGCCTCCTCCAGCGCCTTGAGGTCCTGGGAGGTGTCCCCGGGAAGACACGGGTGGGCGAGGGGGGTACCTCCCGCTCATGGGGAGGGAGGCACTCCGCACACGCCGGACTGCGCACACCGTCCCCGGCTTGCCGGGGGGCGCCGTGCCCGGACCGTTCAGAGCGCCTCGGCGGACCGCGCCGTACTCGCCGCCGCCCGCTCCAGGTCCTCCGCCGCCCGGCTGATCCGCCGCGCCGAGTCCGTGACCTGCCTCCCGAGCCGCTCCGCCTCGACGAAGACCCGGACGGCGAGCACCCCGAGCACCAGCAGACCCAGGAACCCCACGGCAACCGCGAACATCGGCCAGAACATGAGGGTGAGCCTAGACGGTCGAGTGCAGCCGCAGCGTCCGGACCCCGCCGCCGGTCAGCAGCTCCACGATCCGCTCCCCCGCCGGCTTGCGGACGGCCGCCCCGCACTCGGGGCAGGTGAAGGAGTAGAAGGTGGTGCGGCTGCTGGCGCCGATGGCCAGACGCAGCGCGCTCGCGGCGAGCTCGAAGCGCTCCCGGCAGTCCGGGCAGCCCGCCCGGAACATCACCGGGGCCACGCTCCTCATTCCCGCGAACGCGGACGCCGCCGTCATGGTCCGCGCACCGGACGTCGCCGACTCGCTCAAAGCACTCGCTCCTGCCTGTCGTCCTGTCCGTGCGGCCCCGCTCATCCGGCCGCCTCGACCCCGTCGTACGCCGCGAGCGCCTCGCGGGCCGCCTGCCGGGCGCTGTCGGCCAGCGCGCGCGGCTCGACGATGCGGCCGTCGCGGCCGAGCCGCAGGGCCAGCCGTCTGAGCGAGGCCGGGTCGGGCGTGCGCAGGGTGATGCGCAGCCCGCCGTCGGGAAGCTCGTCCGCGCTGTCGTGCGGGTAGTACTCGGCGACCCAGCGGCCGCCCGGTCCGACCTCGACCACGACCTCGGGGTCCTCGGCCGCGGGCTGCACCAGCGCTTCCGACAGGTCCCGCAGCTCGACCTCGGGCGGCGCGGACGGCTCGTCGAGGATCCTGATCTCGGCGACCCGGTCGAGCCGGAAGGTGCGGCGCGCCTCGGAGCGCCGGCACCACGCCTCGACGTACGTGTGCCCGACGCTGACCAGGCGGATGGGGTCGATCTCCCGCTCGGTGACCTCGTCGCGCGCGGGCGAGTAGTAGCGGATCCACAGTCTGCGGCGCTCGGCGATGGCCCGGTCGACGTCCGCGAAGACGCCGCCCTCGGACTCGAAGGTCACCGAGAGCCGGGAGCTGGCGCCGGCCGCCTCGCCGGCCGCGGCCTCCACCTTCGCGGTGGCCCGCAGCAGCGCCTGCCGGTCGCCCTCGCGCAGCCCCGGCAGGGTGGCCACGGCACGGGCGGCGACCAGCAGCGCGGTGGCCTCGTCGGCGGCGAGCCGCAGCGGCTCGGCCGCCTCCGCGCCGAGGGCGGCCGGGTTGTGCCACCAGATGCGCTCGCCGTCGGTGTCGATGTCCAGCAGATCGCCGCCGCGGAAGCTGGTGCCGCACATGGGCAGTACGTCGAGGTCGGAGACCAGCTCGTCCTCGGTGACGCCGAAGGCGCGCGCCACGTCCTCGATCCGGGCGCCGGGGCGCTCCCGCAGATACGTCACCAGGGAGAGCATCCGCCGGGTCTGGTCGATGGCGTTCACGGGCCTGACCGGTTTGCCTGCCATGTCCTTCTCCGCTCCCCCTCAGCCCTTGGCCACGGCACGCAGCCGGTCCATCACGTCGGCCCGCAGCTCGGCGGGCTCCAGGACCACCACGTCCGGCCCGAACTCCACCAGCCAGGCGTCCAGGCCGTGCCCGTACGGAATCTCCAACTCGTCCCAGCCGTCGCCGAGTTCCCGCACCGAGGTGGCCTTCGCCCGAAGGGGGTAACCGGCGTCGGAGCGCAGCCGGATCCGCGCCGAGCGGTCGGCGGTCTCCCCCGCCCAGCTCGCCACGGTCTCCCGCACGGTGACGACGTCCGGCACCGGGACGGTGAACCGGCCGCTGCGCGAGCGCACCTTCCCGGTGATCCGGGAGAGCCGGAAGACCCGCTCGGCGCCCCGGTCGCGGTCCCAGCCGGCCAGGTACCAGTGGCCGCGCCAGCACTCCAGCGCCCACGGTTCGACGTGCCGCTGTCCGGGCTGGGCGGCGTTGGCCTTGCGGTAGTCGAAGACGACCGGCCGGCGGTCGCGGCAGGCCAGCATCAGCGGCTCGAACGCGGCCTCGTGCACCGGGATGCGCGGCTCCAGCGCACCGTGGGCACCGTACGGGTCGACGTCCTCGGGGAGGCCGGCCGCGCGCAGCTTCTGCAGGGCGCCGCTGGCCGCGCCGGCCAGCCGGGCCTGCTGCCACACCTTGGCGGCGAGCCCGAGGGCGGCGGCCTCCTCGGCGTCGAGGGTGATGGGCGGCAGCCGGTTGCTGTCACGGCGGGCCAGATAGCCGACCTCGCCGTCGAGGTTCTCCACGGTCTCGATGACCAGTCCGAGTTCGCGCAGGTCGTCCTTGTCGCGCTCGAACATGCGGTTGAAGGAGTCGTCCGAGCCCGCTTCGAGATAGGCCTCGATGGATTCGCGCAGTTCGCGCTTGCTGAGCGGCCGGCGCGTCCCGAGCAGACACAGCGCCAGGTTCATCAGCCGCTCGGCCTTGGCAATGGCCATCGACCCGCTTCGCCTCCCTATGGTGCTTACGACCGATGACCGTACCGCCCCGAGGTGGCGCGGTAAAAGCCGAGGGCCCATGCCCGGACAGGCATGGGCCACGGATGATCGACTCCGGTCGGATCAGACGCCGAGCAGGTCGACCACGAAGATCAGGGTCTCACCGGGCTTGATCGCCGGGGTGGGGCTCTGGTTGCCGTAGGCGAGGTGGGCGGGGATGGTCAGCTGACGGCGGCCGCCGACCTTCATGCCCTGCACGCCCTGGTCCCAGCCCTTGATGACCCTGCCGCCGCCCAGGGGGAAGCGGAACGGGGTGCCGCGGTTCCAGCTGGCGTCGAACTCCTCACCCGTGCTGAAAGCGACACCGACGTAGTGCACGGTGACGGTCTGGCCCGCCTGCGCCACCTCGCCGTCGCCCTCCCAGATGTCCTTGATCTCGAGGTCCGCCGGGGGCTCGCCGCCCGGGAAGTCGATCTCGGGCTTGTCGATGCTCACGTCTAACGCTCCTGCTTGTCTGCGGAAAGGCGAACACGCACAGTCTTACATCCTCACGGCGTCACAGCTTCGCGAGGATGTCGACCGAGAAGACCAGCGTGGAGTCCTTCTCGATCCCGCTGCCCTCCGGCGGGGTGTCGCCGTAGCCCAGCTCCGGCGGGATGACGATGAGGACCCGGCTGCCGACCTTCTTCCCGGTCAGCCCCTGCGCCCAGCCCTTGACGACCTGCTGCAGCGAGAACGACGTCAGCTGCCCCCGGCCGTACGTGGAGTCGAACTCCTTGCCGCCGTCCCACAGCACCCCCTTGTACTGCACCAGGACGCTGTTCTCGGCGCCGACCTCCTCGCCGTCGCCCTCGATGACATAGCTCGACACGAGCTTCTTCGGAGCGTCCGCGTCGGGCACCTCGACGGAGGGGGCCTTGCCGTCGGTGTTGGTGCCGACCTTGGGCAGGTCCTTGTCGTCCTGCGCCACCTCGGTGCCCTTGGCGGAGCTCTTGGCGTTGAACGAGTCCTGGATGTCGACCACGAACACCAGCGTGTCGGTGCCCTTGATCCCGGCCTGCTCATTGCCCTGCTCGCCGTACCCCCAGGTGGGCGGGACGGCCATCTGGACACGGCTGCCGGTCTTCTTGCCGGTCAGCGCGTACCGCCAGCCGTCGATGATGCTGCCCTGGGCGAGCTGGATGGCCAGCGGGGTCTTGCGGTCGTAGGAGTTGTCGAACACCTTCGCGGTGCTCCACACCTGGCCCAGGTAGTGGGCCACGACGAAGTCGTTCTCCGCGACCGCCTTGCCGCCGCCCGCGACGACCGTCTTGACCGCGAGGTCCTCGGAGGGGTCGCCGCTGCCCTTCGCCACCGTCGGCTTCTCCCCGAACTTCGTGCCCGCCGTGATCGCCGGCAGCGGTCCGTCGACGATCTTCGGCGGCGGTGCCGCGGACGTCCGGGGCGCCGAGGGCGAGGCGCTGTCGCTGGCCTTGCCCGAGTCGGACTTGTCGTCGCCGCACGCGGCAAGGGTGGCCAGTCCAGCGGGAACGGCAATGAGAAGTGAGCGTCGGCGCACGGTGGGGGCCTCGTAATCATCGATCTTGTGGATGGCGTCCGCGCAACTCTACGGCGTGAGAAGGGCGCCGCACGGTGTAACGTACGGCGCCCGTGTGACGTTCCGGGAATTTCCGGTCCCCTGGCGGAACGCGTCTCTCACATTCCGGCGATCAGCTTCTCCACCCGTTCGTCCACCGAGCGGAACGGGTCCTTGCACAACACCGTGCGCTGGGCCTGGTCGTTGAGCTTGAGGTGCACCCAGTCGACGGTGAAGTCGCGGCGCTGCTCCTGGGCGCGCCGGATGAAGTCGCCCCGCAGCCGGGCCCGAGTGGTCTGCGGCGGTACGGATTTGCCCTCGAAGATCTTCAAATCGTTGCAGATCCGGGCGGCTTGTCCCTTCTTCTCCAGCAGGTAGTACAGACCCCGCCGACGGTGGATGTCGTGGTAGGCGAGGTCTATCTGCGCGACCCGGGGGTGCGACATGGTCATGTTGTGCTTGGCCCGGTACCGCTCGAGGAGCTTGTACTTCATGACCCAGTCGATCTCGGTGCCGATGCGGTCGAGGTCCTCGGACTCGATCGCGTCCAGCGTACGGCCCCACAGCTCCAGCACCTGTTCGACGGTGCCGGTGCGGATGCCGCGGCGCTCGCAGAAGTCCAGCGCCTTCTCGTAGTACTCGCGCTGCACCTCCAGCGCGGAGGCCTCCCGGCCGCTGGCCAGGCGCACCTTGCGCCGCCCGGTGATGTCGTGACTGACCTCGCGGATCGCCCGGATCGGGTTCTCCAGCGTGAGGTCGCGCATCACGGTGCCCGCCTCGATCATGCGCAGTACCAGGTCGGTGGCACCGACCTTGAGCAGCATGGTCGTCTCGGACATGTTCGAGTCGCCCACGATGACGTGCAGCCGGCGGTAGCGCTCGGCGTCCGCGTGCGGCTCGTCGCGCGTGTTGATGATGGGCCTCGAGCGGGTCGTCGCCGAGGAGACGCCCTCCCAGATGTGCTCGGCCCGCTGGCTGACGCAGTACACGGCGCCGCGCGGCGTCTGCAGCACCTTGCCGGCGCCGCAGAGCAGCTGCCTCGTGACCAGGAACGGGATCAGGATGTCCGCGAGCCGCGAGAACTCCCCGTGCCGGGCCACCAGATAATTCTCGTGGCAGCCGTAGGAGTTGCCGGCGGAGTCGGTGTTGTTCTTGAAGAGGTAGACGTCGCCCGCGATTCCCTCCTCGTGCAGGCGTCGTTCTGCGTCCACCAGGAGTCCCTCGAGAATGCGCTCGCCGGCCTTGTCGTGGGTGACCAGTTCGGTCACGTTGTCACATTCCGGCGTTGCGTATTCCGGATGTGATCCCACGTCGAGATAGAGGCGGGCGCCGTTCCGCAGAAAGACATTGCTGCTTCGGCCCCATGACACGACACGGCGGAAGAGGTACCGCGCCACCTCGTCAGGCGACAGGCGGCGCTGTCCCCTGAACGTGCACGTGACACCGTACTCGTTCTCCAGCCCGAAAATGCGGCGGTCCATGAGGGAACATTACGCCCGATCCCCCGAGCTGAAACGAGGTTCGACGGCACGATTCGGATCATTTTCCGAACGGGCCGCAACCACCGCTCTTCCGGCGGGAACTGCCAGTACCCGTCCTGTGGCGACCAAAACCAGCAGGGACACGCCACCCGCGACACCCGGCACGGCGAACCCCCACAGCGCCCCGCCCGCCTCGACCACCGGACCGGTGAGGCCCGTTCCGACCGACGCGCCGACGGTGAAGGTGGTCACCAGCCAGGAGAACGCCTCCGTGACCGTGCCGCGCGGCGCGTGCCGGTCGACCAGCACGAAGGCGCAGGCGATGGCCGGAGCGAGGAAGAGCCCGGCGACCACGGTGAGCAACGTCATGGCCACCGCACCCGGCATCAGCATCAACGGCAGGTAACACACCGCCAGAAGGGCCACCAACACCCGCAGTCGCCGCGCGGGCTCACCGGCCCACTGCCGCGCGCCGTACGCCATACCGCCGATCAGGGCACCCAGCCCGATCCCCGCCATCAGCCAGCCGTACACGTGGGCACCGCCGTGCTCGTCCGCGTACGTCACCGCCGCCACGGTGATCGACCCCAGCGCCATCCCCACGGCCAGGAAGGCACCCAGCAGCGCGAGCAGCCCCGGCGAGCGCAGCGCGCCCAGCCAGTGCGCCTCGCGCGGCGCCGACCGCCAGGCACGCGAGGGCGGCGAGACGACCACGGAGAGGGCGCCCAGCACCCCTATGACGTTCAGCACGAGCAGCGCGGCCTGCGCCGACCACAACGAGGCGCACACCGTCACCAGCAGCGGTCCGACGGTGAACATGACCTCCTGGGCCACGGCGTCCATGGCGTACGCCCGGTGGACGTGGTCCTCCTCGGGCAGCACGGAGGCCCACAGCGCCCGCAGCCCGCCCTCCAGGGGCGGGGTGAAGAGTCCCGCGGCGGCGACGGCGCCGTAGGCCACCGCCGACTGCCCGATTCCCACGAAGGCGAACACGGCCATCGCCAGCGCCGACAGCACGGCGGCCGGCAGTTGCACGCGCGGCTGCCCACGCAGATCCACCAGCCGCCCCAGGACCGGTTGTCCCACGGCGTTGGCGACGCCGTACACCGCCGCCAGGGCACCGGCCAGGCTGTACGTACCGCCCTCCGCGCGCACGAACAGCACGATCGCGATGGCTGCGGTCGCGTTGGGCAGCCGTCCCACGAGCGTGCCCACGAGCAGCCGGGCGGCGTGCCGCGCCCGGAGGATCTCCAGGTATCCCGTGGCCATGCGGGCCCCTTCACTGGAAGTTTTACGTATAACTAGGTGCTCCATACGTACCATGTCCGCTGTTCACCAGTCCAGACGAAGGAGCGGCCCGACGATGCCCCGAGCCGGCACCCGCCCCACGAGCCGGGACGTCGCCCAGGCCGCCGGCGTCTCGCAGGCCGCGGTCTCCCTGGTCCTCGGCGACAAGTGGCGCGGCCGGGTGTCCGAGGCCACGGCGGAGCGCGTACGCGAGGCCGCGCGCACCCTGGGCTACCGCCCCAACCTGGCCGCCCGCAACCTCCGGCTGGGCCGCACCCGTACGGTCCTCCTGGTCGTCCCCGCCCTCACCACGGAGTTCTTCGCCGGCGTCTACACCGGGGCCGCCCGGGTGGCCTCCCGGCACGGCTTCGGCGTGGTCCTGTACCCCTCCCCCGAGGGCATCGGCCCCGCCCGCGACCCCTTCGCGTCCGCACAGGCGGCCCTGGACGGCGTCATCGCCTCCTCCATGGCCGCGGAGGCCCTCACCGCGATCCGCGGCGAGGCGCTGCCGCTGGTGATGCTGGACAGCGACCCCGAGGGCAGTGTGGGCGCGGCCACGGTCAACCTCGACATCGCCGACGGCGTCCGCCAGGTCACCGACCACCTCCTGGCACTGGGCCACCGCCGCTTCCTCCACCTGGCGGCGGATGTGGCGTCCTGGACCTTCGAGGTGCGTGCGCGGGAGCTGGCGGCGCGGCTGCGGGAGGTTCCGGGGACGTCGTTGCGCACGGCGCGGGCGCCGATCTCGATCAAGGGTGCGGAGACCTCGGCACAGGCCGCGCTCTCCAGGACCGCGCCGGACCGCCCCACCGCCGTGGTCTGCGACGACGACCACCTGGCAGCCGGCACGTACAAGGCCGCGCGGCGTCTGGGACTGCGTGTTCCCGAGGACCTGTCCATCACCGGTCTGGACGATCTGGCCCTCGCGAGCGCGATCGACCCGGAGCTGACCACGGTGCGGTTGGACGCGGAGCTTTTCGGTGAGCGGGGGATGGAGGCGTTGCTGGCGGTCCTGGAGGGCCGTGCCCCCGCCGCGGGCGACATCCCGGTCGAGCTGGTGGTACGGGGGTCCACGGCCCCGGCACCCCACTGACGGCTGCGGCAGCACCCTGCGTCGGTGCCGAGTGGGGGTGGGCTCGCAGCCCGGCGGCTTACGGGGCGCCCGGCGTCGGTGTCGGCCGGGGGTCGCGCAGCCCGGCGCTTGCGGGGTGCCGTCGCGCCCACCCGTGCCGCCCCAGCGGCACGACTGCCCGCGGGAGCTAGTGCCGCATCAGGCAACGTTCGCCCTGTTCACGACCTCGCGGAGGCGTTCGTCGGCGGCGTGCTTGTTCCGCCAGATGATGTAGCGGCGGATCATGCTGCCCTGCTCCTTGTGGCTGGCGTGATCCGTCCCGTCCAGTGCGAAGTAGCGCAGGGCGGTGAACTGGGCCTCGATGCGGTTGAGCCAGGAGCTGTTGGTCGGCGTGTAGGCGAACTCGACGTTGTTGGCTGCAGCCCAGTCACCGACCCGGGTGTCTTTCTTCGTGGTCAGGTGCGGGGAGAAGTTGTCGAGCACGATCGCGATCCGGATCTCGGCCGGGTAGAGGCTGCGCAGGTAGCGGCAGAACTCCAGGAATCTGATCCGGTTCTTCTTCGGCTTGATGTGGCCGTAGAGCCTGTCCCGGGCCAGGTCGTAGGCGGCGAACAGGTGGCGGACCCCGTGTGGTCGTGTGTAGGTCGCCCGGCGTCGGGGCCGGGGCCCTCGACCGGCATCCTTGTGCTTCCCGCCGCGCTCGGCCCATTGTCGGCCTGGGTGGGGCTGGAGGTTAAGCGGACCAAACTCGTCGAGGCATAAGACGACTTGGGGCTCGCCGTCCTCGGGTATGACCTCGCCGTCAGCGATCGCGTAGAGGTGCTCGACGCGGGCCTTCTTGGTCGCGTAGTCGGGGTCGCGGGAGGTCTTCCAGGTCTTTATGCGTTGAAACGAGACGCCCTCCTCGCGGAGCAGGGCCCGCAGGCCCTCGTGGCTGATGTCGTCGACCACCCCCTCGGCGACCAGGAAGTCGGCCAGCTTGGCCAGGCTCCAGGTCGAGAACGGCAGGCCATGCTCGGCCGGCTTGGACTTGGCGATCTTCTTGATCTCGCGGCGTTCGGGGAGGCTGAAGGTCTTGGGCCGGCCGCCCTTGTACTTCGGATAGAGCGAATCGAACCCGTCTGCGTTGAAGTTGTGGATCACATCCCGGACCCGGTCCGCGCTGGTGAACGTCACCTCCGCTATCTTCGCCACCGGCGTGCCCTGCGCGGACAGCAGCACCATCTGGGCCCTTCGCCAGGTCACCACCGACCCGGTGCCTCTGCGAATGATGCGTAACAGGCGTCGTCCTTCGTCATCATCGATCTCTCGCACCCGCACCCGTTCGGCCATACCGGCCAGTGTTCACCGCCGGGGCCTGAGCAGGTCGACACCCGGCCGGACGCCAACAGCCGGGTATGCGACAGTGCCGTCATGCTGATCGTGATGGCCGGTCTGCCCGCAGCGGGAAAGAGCTCGGTTGCCGAGGGACTGGGACGGGCGCTGCCTGCTGCGGTGGTGCCGGTCGACCCTGTCGAGGCGGCGATGTGGCGTGCTGGGGTGGACCGCGGTCAGCCAACGGGGCTGGCGGCCTACCTCGTGGCCGAGGCAGTGGCCGACGGTTTGCTGGCGCTGGGTCAAAGCGCGATCATCGACGCGGTCAACGCGGTGGAGGCGGCTCGCCAACAGTGGCGGACGCTGGCCGCCCGCCACCGGGTGCCAGTGGCGTTCATCGAGGTGGTGTGCTCGGACTCGCGGCTGCATCGGCAGCGATTGGAGCGCCGATCCCGCGGCATCGTGGGCTTCGAGGAGCCGACCTGGCAAGCAGTGCAGAAGCGACGGGCTGAGTACGCCCCCTGGACCGATCACCGGCTGGTGCTCGATTCGATCGCGGACCTGCCCTCGAACGTGGCGAAGGCCCAGGAGTATGTGGTCATAGCGGCACAGCCCCCACAGGCCGCCCCCTGAGAAGGCCGCAACCGCACACCCTGCCGCAAGGCAGAGCGAGTGCAACCGCCACAGGGCGAACGTTGCCTGATGCGGCACTAGGGCCGGGGCGGCATGCGGCCATCCCCGCGGGAACGGCGGCGGGTAGCCGCTCTCGGCGCGGAGGGGACGGGGCGTGGGTGGCCGCCCGCAGTGGCCGGCGCGTCCGCGCCCCCGGCCTCACCGAGGAACTCGATCGCGCCGGTCCGAGGACGGACACCCCCGACGCGGCCCCGACCCACCCACCGACCGCAGGCGCTGCGCCCGCCCCACCGGAGCGAACGCTGCGCCGCAGGCGTCAGACCCGTACCCCCACTACTCGACGTCTCCGCCGGAGTCCGTCTCGGCCTCCGCCTCGGAGGCCGTCTCCGCACCGCCCGCCTCCAGCAGACGGGACAACTGACGCCCCCCGATCCGCTTGAACTTCCGCTTCTGCGGCCGCGTACGGTCCAGCACCGCCACCTCCAGCCGCTCCGCCGGAATCTCCCGCTCACTGCCGTTGGTGTCCCGCGACAACGCCTGCACCGCCAGCTTCAGCGCCTCCGCCAGCGTCATCCCGTCCCGGTGCCGCTGATCCAGGTACCCGCTGATCTGCTCCGCGTTACCCCCCACCGCCACCGAGCCGTGCTCATCCACGATGGACCCGTCGTGCGGCAACCGGTAGATCTGGTCGCCTTCCGCGGTCTCCCCGACCTCGGCCACCACCAGCTCCACCTCGTACGGCTTCTCCCCCACGCTCGAGAAGATCGTCCCCAGCGTCTGCGCGTACACGTTCGCCAGGCCCCGGGCCGTCACATCGTCCCGGTCGTAGGTGTAACCCCGCAGATCGGCGTACCGCACGCCCCCGATCCGCAGATTCTCGTACTCGTTGTACTTGCCGGCCGCGGCGAACCCGATCCGGTCATAGATCTCGCTGAACTTGTGCAGCGCACGGGACGGGTTCTCACCGACGAACACGATCCCGTCGGCATACTGCAGCACCACAAGGCTGCGACCACGGGCGATGCCCTTCCGGGCGTACTCCGCCCGGTCCGCCATCGCCTGCTGGGGTGAGACATAGAACGGCGTCGACACCGGTTATCCGTCCCTTTCTGTCGAAGTCACTGGACCACCTGAAACAACCGAACAACCTGCCCGCGCGGCCTACAGCAGCGAGGCCCGCGGACCGTCCGGCTGCTCCAGCCGCCGCTCCAGCACCGACCGGGCGATGCCGGACGCCTCGTCCTCGGTGAGCCGGCGGAAACCGTCCTCGGTGATCACGGTGACGATCGGGTAGATCCGGCGGGCGACATCGGGACCACCGGTCGCCGAGTCGTCGTCTGCCGCGTCGTACAGCGCCTGCACCACCAGCGTGGTGGCCTCGGCCTCACTCAGGTCGTCCCGGAACAGCTTCTTCATCGCACCGCGCGCGAAGATCGACCCGGAACCGGTCGCGGCGTACCCCTGCTCCTCCGAACGCCCGCCCGTGACGTCGTAGGAGAAGATCCGCCCCTTCTCCCGGTCCACGTCGTACCCGGCGAACAGCGGAACCACGGCCAGCCCCTGCATCGCCATGCCCAGATTCGACCGGATCATCGTCGACAGCCGGTTCGCCTTGCCCTCCAGCGACAGCTGCGCGCCCTCGACCTTCTCGAAGTGCTCCAGCTCCAGCTGGAACAGCTTCACCATCTCCACGGCGAGACCCGCCGTACCGGCGATGCCCACCGCCGAGTACTCGTCGGCCGGGAACACCTTCTCGATGTCCCGCTGCGCGATGACGTTCCCCATGGTGGCCCGACGGTCACCGGCGAGCACGACCCCGCCCGGGAACGTCACGGCCACGATCGTCGTCCCGTGCGGCGCCTCGATCACACCCTTCACGGGCGGCAACGACCTCTTGCCCGGCAGCAGTTCCGGCTGGTGCTCGGAGAGGAAGTCCATGAAGGAGGAGGATCCCGGCGTCAGGAAGGCAGCTGGTAGACGCCCGGTGCTACGAGTGTTGGCTTCCACGCGATTCCTTCCACGTATGCGGCAGCCCGCCTTATGGCATCGGGCCGATCCTTGAACTGCCCCAGCGCCGCGTTGCAGCTGAAGCACAGTACGCCACGGACCCTACCCGTCTCGTGGCAGTGATCCACATGTTCAGCCGGAGCAGCAAGGCATATACAGCAGATGCCTTGCTGCTCCGCGACCAACACGTCCAAGTCCGCCGGCGTCAGCCCGTGCTTGCGCTCGAAGTAACTGATCCGGTTCCGTTCCGCCCGGCGTGTTCGGCAGTAGCTCGCCCAGCCGTCCGAAGAGGATCTGTTGCGCTCCCACTCGGAGTGCGCCTTCACGTCTCCGCACCGCGGACAGCGCTTGTGCCCCGGCGGGACCGGCACCTTCTCCCGGCCCTTCTTCCCCTTGGCCTCCTGGCGCAGACGGTAGTACTCGGCGGAGCATTCCCGGCAGTACGCCTGGAGACCATCGGGCATCGCCTTGTTGCTTGCGAACGCCGCACGTGGCAGGCACTGCTCACAGCGCGAACAGCGCCTCACGTCCGACTCTTGGTTCACTCAGAAATCCCCCGACTCCACCTTCTATTCGAAGGTAAAAGCGACCTACTGGCCGCCCTTCTGAACGAAGGACCTCACGAAGTCCTCGGCGTTAGCCTCGAGGACATCGTCGATCTCGTCCAGGACGTCGTCCACGTCCTCGCTCAGCTTTTCCTGACGCTCCTTGAGGTCCTCCGAAGCCTGCGCCTCCGCCGCCTGCTCCTCGACCTCCTCCGTGGACCGGGTGGCCTTCTGCTGTCCGCCGCCGGTGTCCTTGGTCGCCATCACCCTCACCCCGCTCGGTTCGCCCGACACACTTGCTCGGTCAAGATCAGACCCTACTCGCCGGGTCCGACAACGCCCCCGCAGTTGCTCCAACGTACGGGGACCATCTCGATGATTCCCGGACCCGGCGTTTTCCATCCTGTCCGGCCGGCCTTTCCCGGGGTACCCCGGTACCCGCTCAGCTCCCCGACAACACCCTGACCAGGTCTTCTGCCGTACGGCAGCGGTCCAGGAGCTCCTTGACGTGATTACGCGTTCCGCGAAGCGGTTCCAGGGTTGGGACCCGCTGGAGCGAGTCCCGGCCCGGCAGATCGAAGATCACCGAGTCCCAGGAGGCCGCCGCGACGTCGTCCGCGTACTGCTCCAGACAGCGCCCGCGGAAGTACGCGCGGGTGTCCTCCGGAGGCTTCGTACGGGCCCGCTCGACCTCTCCCTCACTCAGCAGCCGCTTCATCCGTCCCCGGGCCACCAGGCGGTTGTAGAGGCCCTTCTCGGGGCGCACGTCGGCGTACTGCAGGTCCACCAGGTGCAGCCGGGCGGCGTCCCAGTCCAGGCCGTCCCTGCGCCGGTAGCCCTCCATGAGCTCCCTCTTGGCGACCCAGTCCAGCTCGCCGGCCAGGCTCATCGGGTCGTTCTCCAGCCGCGTGAGCGTGTCCTCCCAGCGGGCCAGCACGTCCTTGGTCTGTGCGTCGGCATCGGCCCCGAAGCGTTCCTCCACGTACTTGCGAGCCAGCTCGTAGTACTCCATCTGGAGCTGCACCGCGGTCAGGGTCCGTCCGCTGCGAAGCGTGACCAGCCGCTTCAGGGACGGATCGTGCGAGACCTGGTGCAGCGTCCGCACCGGCTGGTCCACGGCCAGGTCCACCGCGATGAACCCGTCCTCGATCATCGACAGGACCAGTGCCGTCGTGCCCAGCTTCAGGTACGTCGAGATCTCGGACAGGTTCGCGTCGCCGATGATCACGTGCAGCCGCCGGTACTTCTCGGCGTCGGCGTGCGGTTCGTCCCGGGTGTTGATGATCGGGCGCTTCAGCGTGGTCTCCAGGCCCACCTCGACCTCGAAGTAGTCCGCGCGCTGGCTGAGCTGGAAGCCGTGCTCGTGGCCGTCCTGGCCGATGCCGACGCGGCCGGCGCCGGTGAAGACCTGGCGGGTGACGAAGAACGGCGTCAGGTGGCGCACGATGTCCGAGAAGGGGGTCTCCCGCTTCATCAGGTAGTTCTCGTGCGTGCCGTAGGAGGCGCCCTTGTTGTCGGTGTTGTTCTTGTACAGGTGGATCGGCTGGGCGCCGGGCAGCTGGCCGGCGCGTTCCGCCGCCTCGGCCATGATCCGCTCGCCGGCCTTGTCCCAGAGGACGGCGTCGCGGGGGTTGGTGACCTCGGGGGCGCTGTATTCCGGGTGGGCGTGGTCCACGTAGAGCCGTGCGCCGTTGGTGAGGATGACGTTGGCCAGGCCGATGTCCTCGTCGGTGAGCTGGCTGGCGTCGGCGGCCTCGCGGGCGAGGTCGAAGCCTCGGGCGTCCCGCAGCGGGTTCTCCTCCTCGAAGTCCCAGCGGGCCCGGCGGGCCCGGTGCATCGCCGCCGCGTAGGCGTTCACGATCTGGGACGAGGTGAGCATGGCATTGGCGTTGGGGTGGCCGGGGACGGAGATGCCGTACTCCGTCTCGATGCCCATTACTCGCCGTACGGTCATGCGGCCCTCCTTGCCCGGCGGCGTCCCCGGTCGGGGGCGCTGCTGTACCGCCGGCGCTCCGGTGCGTGTGCGGTGCCCGTCCCCGCACTGCGCGACTTGGCGGTACGGAAGAGCCTAGAACGCCTTTGCGCTGGTGGGGAGATCATTTGCGTCATTGCTGTGCTCCAGCCGTGGCCCGAAAAGCAGTCGGCTGCGGGTACCCGTCGAGGGCACCCGCAGCCGCCCTGGCTTTTACAGGTACTGACCGGTGTTCGCCACCGTGTCGATGGAGCGTCCGGTGTCCGAGCCCTGCTTTCCGGTGATGAGGGTACGGATGTACACGATCCGCTCGCCCTTCTTTCCGGAGATTCGGGCCCAGTCGTCGGGGTTGGTGGTGTTGGGCAGGTCCTCGTTCTCCTTGAACTCGTCCACGCAGGCCTGGAGCAGGTGGGAGACGCGGAGGCCCTTCTGGTTCTTTTCCAGGAAGTCCTTGATCGCCATCTTCTTGGCGCGGCCCACGATGTTCTCGATCATGGCGCCGGAATTGAAGTCCTTGAAGTAGAGGACTTCCTTGTCGCCGTTGGCGTAGGTGACTTCCAGGAAGCGGTTTTCCTCGGATTCGGCGTACATCTGTTCCACGGCGGTCTGGATCATGCTCTGGACCGTCAGGGCCTTGTCGCCGCCGTGCTCGGTGAGGTCGTCGCCGTGCAGCGGGAGGCGCTCGGTGAGGTACTTGCCGAAGATGTCCTGGGCCGCCTCGGCGTCCGGACGCTCGATCTTGATCTTCACGTCCAGTCGGCCGGGCCGCAGGATGGCGGGGTCGATCATGTCCTCGCGGTTGGAGGCGCCGATCACGACCACGTTCTGCAGGCCTTCCACGCCGTCGATCTCGGCGAGCAGCTGCGGGACGATGGTGTTCTCCACGTCCGAGCTGACGCCGGAGCCGCGGGTGCGGAAGAGGGATTCCATCTCGTCGAAGAAGACGATGACGGGGGTGCCCTCGCTGGCCTTCTCCCGGGCCCGCTGGAAGACCAGGCGGATCTGCCGCTCGGTCTCGCCGACGTACTTGTTCAGCAGCTCGGGGCCCTTGATGTTGAGGAAGAAGCTCTTGCCGGCGGCCTGGCCGGTGACCTCGGCGACCTTCTTGGCCAGCGAGTTGGCGACGGCCTTGGCGATGAGCGTCTTGCCGCATCCGGGGGGCCCGTAGAGCAGCACGCCCTTCGGCGGCCGCAGTTCGTGCTCCTTGAACAGGTCCGGGTAGAGGTACGGCAGCTCGACCGCGTCGCGGATGGCCTCGATCTGGCCGCCGAGGCCGCCGATCTGCTCGTAGCCGATGTCGGGGACTTCCTCGAGGACGAGTTCCTCGACCTCGCTCTTGGGGACGACCTCGTAGACGTATCCGGAGCGGGGCTCCATGAGCAGGGCGTCGCCGGGGCGGATGGTGACGTCCAGCAGCGGCTCGGCGAGCCGCACCACCCGCTCCTCGTCGGTGTGCCCGAGCACCAGGGCCCGCTCGCCGTCCTCGAGGATCTCCTTGAGGGTGACGATGTCGCCGACGCGCTCGAACTCCATGGCCTCGACCACGTTGAGCGCTTCGTTGAGCATCACTTCCTGGCCGCGCCGGAGCTCGTCGAGCTCCACGCTGGGGCTGACGTTCACCCGCAGTTTGCGGCCGCCGGTGAAGATGTCGGCCGTGCCGTCCTCGTTCGCCGTGAGGAAGACCCCGAAGCCGGCCGGGGGCTGTGCGAGCCGGTCGACCTCCTCCTTGAGGGCCACGATCTGGTCGCGGGCCTCACGGAGCGTGCCGGCGAGTCGTTCGTTCTGGGCGGACACGCCGGCCAGGTTGGTCTGCAGCTCGACGATCCGCTCTTCGAGAATCCTCGTGTGTCGCGGAGAGTCGGCGAGCTTGCGTCGCAGGACGGCGATCTCCTGCTCAAGGTAGGCAATCTGCCCGGCCGGGTCGTCGGACCCGCGTCCTGGGCGGATGCCGCGGTTCATGTCGTCGTCGTGGGCTGCCACGGTCCTCACCTCCTCCAAGGGGAGCTGGACGCTTCCAGACCCTACCTGGGCGGGTGTCGATTGAAACCCCTAGATCACAAAGACGGTCGGGGTGTGTCCGATCTTCACCCTTGCGCTCTCCCTCACGCCAGGGGAATACCCACCGAAGACGATCGGAACCCAGGCGAAGGTAGGGTCGAAGTGTTCAACACCCGTCGGAGCTGGCCGGATTCCCGTCGGGCCCGACGCAGGAAACGGCAGGAGAGATGAGCGTGCAGCAGGAGGCCGGAGTCGACGGCGAGGCCCTGGAGGTCTGGATCGACCAGGATCTGTGTACCGGCGACGGCATCTGCGCCCAGTACGCGCCCGAGGTGTTCGAGCTGGACATCGACGGTCTGGCCTACGTGAAGAGCCCGCAGGACGAGTTGCTGCAGGACAAGGGGGCGGCAACGCCCGTGCCGCTGCCGCTCCTCACGGACGTGGTCGACTCGGCGAAGGAGTGTCCGGGCGAGTGCATCCACGTCCGTCGGGTTTCGGACAGCGTCGAGGTGTACGGTCCGGACGCCGAGTGATCGATTTGACACGACGCGTCACGTCTGTCTGATTTCTCACACTCTGGGGCACGTGTCCCGGGGCGCGCCCCGCGGCACGCCCGCGCACGGGTCACACGCTCCTGGCGCCGGACGGGGCGGACCGCACGAACGTGCCGTTCTCCCACCGCCACTTCACGCTCTCGCGCACATCGGGGCAGCAACTGGGCACGTCGGCGGAGGAGTAGCCGAAGAGCCCGGCGGTGACCTCGCCGTCACGTACGGCGAAGTCGCCGACGTTGGTGCGGTCCTCGGGGTCGACGAGGGTGGCGACCACGCGCGGTTCGGTGCCGTCCGCGGCCCGGGTGAGGACGTACACGCCGTCGGGCGGGGTACCCATCGGGGAGTCGCAGTGGACCACGGCCACGGTCTCCGGGCGGCCGTCGCCGTCGAGGTCGCCGGACGCCTTCTTCTTCACCACGAGCCCCACCCGGCCGCAGTCGAGGGGGAACTCGGCGGCCGCGGGGTCGGGCGGGGCGGTGTCCGCCGGGGCGCTCCTCGTCTGCGGTCCGGGCGTCGGGACCGCGGTGGCGGCGTCGGGCCCCACGACCGAGGAGAGGGCCACGACACCGGCGACGGCCGTGGCGGTGGCGACCCAGTGGATGGGCCGGGTGTGCGTGTGGGCGAGCTCCGGGACGGCGGAAGGCTGCACTAGGAGTGTCTCCTGTGAGGGCTGTGCCGGTGGGGGTGGCCAGCATCGTGCCACACGTCACAGTGGGGAGGGAACGGCGGGGGTGTGCGGTTCCGGTGCGGGGGAACGGGGAAGGGTTCCGCTCTCCGTGCCGTCGGTCGGGGCTTCGGGTGAACGTGAGGGCGCCGTGGCGCAGTTCCCGGCCGTCACCGGGAACTGCGCCACGGCGCCCGTCCGTTGTGGGGGTGGCGGTCCGCGTCAGCGGGCGGCGCCTCCGTCGGCGTTGGGGCCGGCGTAGTCCTCGCCGTAGGCACCCTTGGCGGGGCGGCGGCGGCGCATGGGCGGCTCGACGCCGTCGGCGAGGCGGCGGGCGGTGAGGAGGAAGCCGGTGTGGCCGATCATCCGGTGGTCCGGACGGACGGCGAGGCCCTCGATGTGCCAGTTGCGGATCATCGTCTCCCAGGAGGTCGGCTCGTTGAAGCAGCCGATCTCGCGGATGGACTCGACGGTCCGGGCGAGCTGGGTGGTGGTGGCCACGTAGCAGCACAGGATGCCGCCGGGGACGAGCGCCTTGGAGACGGCCTCCAGGCACTCCCAGGGGGCGAGCATGTCGAGGATGACGCGGTCGACGTCGGTGTCGGACAGGTTGTCCTGGAGGTCGCCGACGGTGAGCTGCCAGGCGGGGTGCGGGCCGCCGAAGTAGCGCTCGACGTTCTGCCGGGCGATGTCGGCGAAGTCCTCGCGGCGCTCGTAGGAGTGCAGCATGCCCTGGTCGCCGATGGCGCGCAGCAGGAAGCTGCTGAGCGAGCCGGAGCCGACGCCGGCTTCGACGACGCGCGCGCCGGGGAAGATGTCGGCGAAGGCGAGGATCTGCCCCGCGTCCTTGGGGTAGACGACGGCTGCCCCGCGGGGCATGGACAGGACGTAGTCGGGGAGCAGGGGGCGCAGCGCGAGGTAGGCGACGTTCCCGGTGGTGCGGACAACGCTGCCCTCGGGAGCGCCGATCAGTTCGTCGTGGGGGAAGGAACCCTTGTGGGTGTGGAAGTTCTTCCCGGCCTCGAGCGTGAACGTGTAGTGGCGGCCCTTGGGGTCGGTCAGCTGAACCTGGTCCCCGACCTTGAAGGGCCCGCGCCTGCGGGCGGCACCGGTCGGTTCGGACATGTGAACAGCCTACCCGTCCCGGGAGGGGGTGCCGACCACGGCCGGTGCGGGCGGGAGGTTCAGCTGGGCCGCGCCATCGCCTTCACGAAGGCGCGCTCGACGTCGGCCGCGGACAGGACGCCGTAGATCTCGCCGGTGTCCTCGACCACCAGGTACTCGGTGGCCGGGGTGGCGCGCAGGGCGTCCAGGAGGTCCTCTCCGGCGAGCTCGGCGGAGACGTGCATGCCGTCGGTGAGGTCCTGGGCGAGTCCGCCGACGGGTACCCAGGGGCGGCGGTGCTCGGGTACGCCGACGATGGCGGCCTCGCGGACCAGGGAGAGGGGGGCGCCGTCGGGGTCGACGACGACCAGGGCGCGGGCGCCGGCGGCGTTGGCCCGGCGCAGGGCCTCGGAGAGGGGGGTGTCGGTCTCGACGGGCACCGCGCGGCGGGTGAGGGTGCGGGCGCGCAGCTCGGGGAGGTGTTCGCGCAGCCGGGCCATGCGCAGGCTGTTGCCGGCGCCGGTCCAGATGATCGCGGCGAGGATGGCGGCGAGCAGGGCGTCCAGGACGGTGTCCATGCCCACGTTGTCCACGGCGTCGGAGCCGAGGGCGCCGGACTGGGTGAGCAGCGGGAGGCCGATCAGGACGGCGACGGCGAGGGCGCGGCCGACCCAGGCGGCGGCGATGGTGCCGGTCATGGGTTTGCCGCTGATCGCCCAGACGACGGCGCGGAGCATGCGGCCGCCGTCCAGGGGGAGGCCGGGCAGGAGGTTGAAGACGGCCACGATGAGGTTGGAGATCATCAGGCCGGCCAGCAGGACGCCGGGGACGCTGCTGGGGTCGACGGCCAGCAGCGCGAGGTAGAAGAGGCCGGACAGCACGAGGGAGAGCAGCGGGCCGACGAAGGCCAGCACGAACTCGCGCCCGGGGGTCTCGGCCTCCTTCTCGATCTCGGAGACGCCGCCGAAGAACTGGAGCTGGATGCGGCGCACCGGGAGCTTGAAGCGGAGCGCGGCGAGGGTGTGGGCGAGCTCGTGGACCAGTACGGAGGCGTAGAAGGCGACTGCGAAGAACAGGGAGACGAGGTAGCTGACGGCACCGAGCTCGGGCAGCACGCGGTCGATCTGTCCGCCGAACACCCAGGTGATGAGGATGGCGACGAGGAACCAGCTGGGCGCCACGTACACGGGCACGCCGAACGGGCGCCCCATCAGCAGCCCGCCCCGCTGCTTCTCCTGCGGCCGGTGCGGGGGCGCCTGCCCGGCACCGGAGTGCGCGAGCGGGCGTCCCTCGCCGGTGCCGTCGGCCCGCGGGGTGCTCCGCTCGTCACCGGGCCCGCCCGCGGACGCGGGAGGCTCGCCGGGTCCGCTGTCCGGAGTCCGGGGGGCGGCGGAGGGGTGCCCCGCGCCGGTGGCCGGGGGCCGCGGGTGTGCGGGGGCGCCGTCGGACCGGCCGGCGGCGGGCTCGTCCGCGGGGCCGTCGGCGGGGTGGCCGGGCTCGGGGGTGGCCGAGGGCTGAGGGCCCGTGTGGTCGGGCGACTCGTCGTTGCCGGGTCGCGGCTGTCCGCGCCCGCCGCTTACGTCCACCGGTGTCCCCTCGTTCGCTGCGTCTCCCGCGCCTGCCGGACGGGAGGGTCTCGTGTCGATGGTATGCGGCCTGCGCCGCGCGTTCCGCCCCGGCACCCTGTCTCTCCCCCTCCTTCCCCGTTCCCCTCCCTTCCCCACCGTCACGCGCGGCGCCTGCGGCCGACGGGCGGTCCGGGGCCGCGCCGGAGGCATCCGTCCTCGGACCGGCGCGCGATCGGCCCGCTGGAGGGGGCGCGGGAGCGCCGGCCACCGCGGACGGCCGCCCCGCCCCTTCCGCTCCGTCGGCGCGCACGCTCTGTCAGTGGCGGGCCGTAAGGTCTGTGGCATGGAGACGAGCACCGAGGGCGAGGAGCGGACCGGCGGCAGCCCGGTCACCGTGGGCGTACGAGCGGACACGGCCGCCATACCGCCCGCCTCGCTGTCCCCTTCCCGTGCGAGTGACTTCATGCAGTGCCCGCTGCTGTACCGGTTCCGGGTCATCGACCGGCTGCCGGAGAAGCCGAGCGAGGCGGCGACCAGGGGCACGCTGGTGCACGCGGTGCTGGAGCGCCTCTTCGACGACCCGGCCGCCGACCGCACCGCGCCCCGGGCGAAGTCGCTGGTCCCGGGTCAGTGGGAGCGGCTGCGCGAGACCCGGCCGGAGGTCATGGAGCTGTTCGCCGACGATCCTGAGGGCGAGCGGCTGGCGCGCTGGCTGGCGGAGGCGGAGCAGCTGGTCGAGCGGTGGTTCTCGCTGGAGGATCCGAGTCGGCTGGAGCCCGCCGAGCGGGAGCTGTTCGTCGAGGCGGAGCTGGACTCCGGGCTGAGACTGCGCGGCATCATCGACCGGGTGGACGTCGCGCCCACCGGCGAGGTGCGGATCGTCGACTACAAGACGGGCAAGGCGCCCCGGCCGGAGTACGCCGAGGGCGCGCTGTTCCAGATGAAGTTCTACGCCCTGGTGGTGTGGCGGCTGAAGAAGGTGATCCCGCGCCGGCTCCAGCTGGTGTACCTCGGCAGTGGTGACGTGCTGACCTACGACCCCGTGCTCGCGGACCTGGAGCGGGTGGAGCGCAAGCTGCTCGCACTGTGGGACGCGATCCGGCTGGCGACCGAGACGGGTGTCTGGCGTCCGCGTCCCACGAAGCTGTGCGGCTGGTGCGACCACCAGGCGCACTGCCCGGAGTTCGGCGGCACTCCCCCGCCGTACCCCCTCCCGGTGAGGGCGCCCGAGTCCGGCGGGGCCCAACAGGGCAGAATGGGGCCGGACTAGCGAAGGAGACTCAGGTGGCCATCCGCGTCCTACTGGTCGACGACCAGCCGCTGCTGCGTACCGGGTTCCGGATGATTCTGGAGGCCGAGCAGGACATCGCGGTCGTCGGCGAGGCCGGAGACGGCCTCCAGGCCCTGGACCAGGTGCGGGCGCTGCAGCCCGATGTGGTGCTGATGGACATCCGCATGCCGCGGATGGACGGGGTGGAGGCGACCCGGCAGATCACCGGACCCGAGCGGGACGGGCCGGCGAAGGTGCTGGTGCTGACGACGTTCGATCTCGACGAATACGTGGTGGAGGCCCTGAAGGCGGGGGCCAGCGGCTTCCTGCTGAAGGACGCCCCGGCCAACGAGCTGGTGCAGGCGATCCGTGTGGTGGCCGCCGGGGAGGCGATGCTCGCACCGAGCATCACGCGCCGGCTGCTGGACAAGTACGCCACCCATCTGCCGTCCGGTGACGAGCCGGTGCCGGACACGCTGCACACCCTGACCGAGCGTGAGGTCGAGGTGCTGAAGCTGGTGGCGCGCGGGCTGTCCAACGCGGAGATCGCCGCCGACCTGTTCGTCAGCGAGACCACCGTCAAGACGCACGTGGGTCATGTCCTGACCAAGCTGGGGCTGCGCGACCGGGTGCAGGCGGCGGTGTACGCCTATGAGAGCGGGCTGGTGCGCCCCGGCGCGCAGTAGCGCGGCGGTCATGGTACGACGAGGGCGCCCTCCCCGTCGGGAGGGCGCCCTCGTCGTACCGGTGCGGTGTCAGCCCTTGTTCAGCTCCCAGAACCGGAACACGGTCGAGGCGTCGAGGCAGTACTCCAGGCCGTACACGCCGTCCTGGACGACCGCGTACTGCTTGGCCTGCCAGAGCGGGAGGACGGGGATGTCCTCGGCGACGATGTCCTGGATCCGGCCGAACTCCTTGTCGGTGGCGGAGCGGTCGCTCCGGGCGGCCGTGCGCGGGAGGAGCGACTCGGCGATCGGGCCGGCGTCGTAGTTGTTGTCCAGGACGTTGCCCTCGCCGAAGAAGGGGCCGGTGAAGTTGTCGGCGTCCGGGTAGTCGGGGATCCAGCCCTTGACGTAGACGCCGTACTTGCCGGCCGCGATGTCCTTCTCGTACTGGGCGAAGGGGACCGACTCGACGTCGGCGTCGAAGAGTCCGCTGGCGTTGAGCTGTCCGGCGATCGCCTTCAGTTCCTGGTCGGTGGCCGGGCCGTAGCGGGACGGGGTGGACCACAGGGTCAGTTCCACCTTGCCCGTGACGCCCTCCTCCTCCAGTGCCGCTGCGGCCTTGGCCTTGGAGGGGCGGGCGCCGTAGGTGTCGAAGAAGGCGGTGTTGTGGCCGCCGATACCGGCCGGGACGATCGAGTAGAGCGGGCTGGCCGTGCCCTGGTGGACGTCCCGGACGAGGGCGTCACGGTCGATCAGATGGGCGATGGCCCGGCGCACGCCGAGCCTTCCGGCGACCGGGTCGTCCATGTTGAAGACCAGGTGCTGGACCTCGGCGCTGCTGCCCTCGACGATCTCGGGGCCGTCGGTGCCGTCGTCGGCCCGCTCGATGTCGTTGATGGCCTCGGCGGTGAGGCCGCGGTAGGCGATGTCCACCTCGGCGTCCTGTACGGCCTTCTTCAGTGCGTTCTGGTCGCCGTGGAAGAACTCCAGGGTCACGCCGGAGTTCTTGGTCTCGGCGGTGCCCTCGTAGTGCTCGTTGACGGAGAAGACGGCGCGGTCGTTGGTGAACGAGTCCAGCCGGTACGGGCCGGAGCCGACCGCCTCCCCGTCCTCGCGCAGTCCGTCGGCGTCGTACGCGCGGTGGTCGACGATGGCGCCGGCGCCGGACGCGATCTTGCTGGGGAAGGTGGCGTCGGGCGTGTTGAGCTCGAAGACGACCGTCTTCTTGTCGGGGGTGCGGACCTCTTCCAGCGTGGGGAACATGACCGCGGGCCCCTCGGGGTCGTTGATCCTCAGCATGCGGTCGAAGGAGAACTTCACGTCCTTCGAGGTGAGGGGGTCACCGTTGCTGAACTTCAGTCCGTCCCGCAGCGTGCAGCTGTAGACGGTGGTGCCGGCGTCCGCGAAGCCGCAGCTCTCGGCGGCGTCCGGCTGCGGCTCGGTGGCTCCCTTGGGGAAGCTGAGCAGCGACTGGAAGACGTTGTTGAACAACAGCCAGGAGCCGGGGTCGTAGCCGGAGGCGGGGTCGGTGGACAGGACGTCGTCGGACATCCCCACCACGACGTTGGAGCCGTCGGCCCCCGTGTCGCCGCTCTCGGTGCCACAGCCGGTCAACAGGCCGGAGGCCAGCCCCGCCACGATGGGCAGGACTGGCCACGGGTTACGCAGATTCACGTGCTATGCCTTGTCGTTCTTGCTGCCCGGACCGCGCCACCGGTCCGGGTTCGTACGGTTTCGTCACTCGGTGACGCCGCGCGCGAGCTCCCACAGCTGGAGAGTCGAGGAGGAGTTGAGCGCGTAGGCGGTGCCGGTGACGCCGTCGCGTGCGGCGACGTACTGCTTACCCTGCCACAGCGGGATCAGCGGGACCTCGATGGCGACGATGTTCTGGATCTCGCTGAGGCTGTCGGAGGCGGACAGCCGGTCGGCCTGGCGGCGCGACTCCGGGATCAGCTCATTGATGATCTTGCTGTTGGCGTAGGGCGAGCTGAGGAAGTTGTCCTCGCCGAGGAAGGGGGCGGTGAAGGCGTCGGCGTCCGGGTAGTCGGGGAACCAGCCCATGCCGTAGACGTCGTACTTCTCGTTCTGGGCGGCGGTCTTGAACTTGTTCCAGGTCTCGCTCTTGATGTCGGTCTCGAACAGACCGCTGTCGTTGAGCTGCTTGCTCAGCTGCTCGAACTCCGACTTGGCGGCGGGGCCGTAGTGGTCGTGCGTGTAGTGCAGGGTCAGCTTCACCGGGGTGCTGACGCCGGCCGCCTCGAGCAGGTCGCGGGCCTTGGCCTCACTCGGCTCGCCGTACTTGTTGAAGAACGCGTTGGTGTGACCGGTGACGCCGGCGGGGACCAGCGAGAACAGCGGCTCGGCCTGGGAACCGTAGACGTTGCCGACCAGCTCGCTGCGGTTGATGACCTGGGCCATCGCCTGGCGGACGGCCTTGTCCTTCACGGTGGGGGCATCGGTGTTGAACGCCAGGTACCGGATCTCCAGACCGGGCGACTCGACCAGCTCGATCTCGTCGTCGGTGGCGTTGCCGAGCTCCTGGATCTGCTCGGGCGACATGGTGCGGGTCGCCATGTCGATGTCGCCCTTCTTCAGCGCCTCGCCCATGGCCTCGGAACTGTCGTAGGAGACCATCTCGACCTTGTCGTTGTTCACCTCCAGCGCGCCCTTGTAGGAGGAGTTCTTGGTGAAGGTGGCGCTGACCAGCGTGTCGCCCTCGACCTTGCCCTCGAAGGTGTACGGGCCGGAGCCGTCGATCTCGAAGCCCTCGCGCAGCGCGCCCTTGTCGTAGGCGTCCGCGTTGACGATGCCCGCGACCGGGGTGGACAGCTTGTACGGGAAGGTGGCGTCGGCACTCTTGAGGTGGAAGATCACCTCGCGGTCGCCCTGCGTCTCGACGGTGTCGATGATGGACAGCAGCGCGAAGACACCACTGTCGCCCTTGAGGGAGAGGGCGCGCTCGATGGAGAACTTCACGTCCTCCGCGGTGATCGCGTCGCCGTTCGAGAACTTCAGACCGTCGCGCAGGGTGCAGCTGTAGCGCTCGTTGCCGGCGTCGGTGAATCCGCACGACTCGGCGGCCTCGGGCACCGGCTCGCCGTCGCCGCGGGGCTGCACCATCAGGGTCTGCACGGTCTGCCGCAGGATGTTCCAGCTGCCGACGTCATAGGCCCAGGCCGGGTCGAGGGGCGCGGGGCCGTCCTCCTTGGATGCGGTGAACCGGTCCGTGGTGCCCACGACGATCGCTTCGCCGTCTCCGCTCCCGCCCTCGGTGTCGCCGCAGGCGGCGAGCACCGGCGCGAGCAGGCCCATCGCGGCCGCCAGCACCAAAGTCTTGCGGTTCATGCTCGAGTTTCTCCAGGACTGTCGACTCCGTGTATCCGGCACGCAGGGGGTGTTGCAGCGGATCACGGGGATGGGGGCGAGGTTCTCGCGATGACATTAGTCCGCACCCGCAGGAGGGTTCGCGGCCGCCGGAGTTGAGGGCACATCACGCAGTGGAACCGGGTGTGAACGCACCGGTAAAGGCGCCCGGGGAAGGATTGGTGCAGCTTCTCATGAATCGGGACACAAAGGCGCACCGGTGACCCCCGAAATGGTGCGCAAAGCACAGCCGGACATCGTTGTCGACTCCCTTTCACGTGATGAACCTCACATGTGAAAGGGGGCTCGGCGGCACCGGAATTCGGCCACCGGCAAGCGGGGCGAATTCTTTCGGGGGCATCCGGCCGGGCCCGGGAAGCCGGGTGCCGGGAATTCCGGCGGTAACACCGCTGCGCTGGGTGAACGCCTAGCGCATTTCCGTCATCACACCGCGCAGGAATGCCAGGTCCACGACTTCCAGCGAGGGGACGACCGTCCGCCGGACGGCCGGCATGATCGGGCCCACCGACGGCACCGCGACGACCTGGCAGCCCGCCGCCTCGGCGGCGGCCACACCCGTCACGGTGTCCTCGACGACGGCGCACCGGACGGGGTCCACACCGAGCCCGGCGGCGGCCGCGAGATACGGGTCGGGGTGCGGTTTGGTGCGCGGCACCTCGTCGCCGGCGATCGACAGGGCGAAGTGCTGAGGGCCCAGCGTCTTCAGCACCCGGTCGATGATGCGCCGGTGGGAGGCGGAGACGAGCGCCGTGGGGATCTCGTACTCGGACAGCTCGGCGAGCAGCCGCGCGGCGCCCGGCATCAGCGGCAGGGCGTGGTCGATACGGTCCTCGAAGCCGTCGTTGAGCAGCACCGTCAGCTCGGGGAGGCCGATGTCGGCACCGGTGGCCTCGATGAGGAACCCCGCACTGCGGGTCATGGGGCCGCCGACCACGACATGGCGCCAGGAGTCGTCGAGGGTGTGGCCGAGGGAGGCGAAGACCTCGACCTCGACGTCCCACCAGAAGCCCTCGGTGTCCACCAGGGTGCCGTCCATGTCGAGGAAGACGGCCTGCAGGGCCGAGCCCTCGGCCGTCTGGGTTCCTAGCGCGGGGACCGTACTGGTCATCCACGTACCTCCTTCGCAGGGACGACCAGGCCGGTTCCCACGGGGGAACCGGCCTGCGGTGGACCGACAAGTGTACGTCGTGCGGTCCGCGAACGCCCGGTGCGGCCGGTGCGGCCTCAACGGGCGTTGAAGTACTTGGCCTCCGGGTGGTGGATGACGATGGCGTCCGTGGACTGCTCGGGGTGCAGCTGGAACTCCTCGGAGAGCCGCACCCCGATGCGCTCGGGTTCGAGCAGGGCGGCGATCTTGGCGCGGTCCTCCAGGTCGGGGCAGGCGCCGTAGCCGAGGGAGAAGCGGGCGCCCCGGTACTTCAGGGCGAACATGTCCTCCATCGAGGACGGGTCCTCGCCCGCGAAGCCGAGTTCGGAGCGCACGCGCGCGTGCCAGTACTCGGCCAGGGCCTCCGCCAGCTGCACGGAGAGCCCGTGCAGCTCCAGGTAGTCGCGGTAGGCGTTGGCCTCGAACATCCGGGCGGTCTCCTCCCCGATCCTCGATCCGACGGTGACCACCTGCAGGCCGACGACGTCGGTCTCGCCGGACTCCTCGGGGCGGAAGAAGTCCGCCAGGCACAGCCGTCGGCCGCGGCGCTGGCGCGGGAAGGTGAAGCGGGTGCGCTCGTTGCCCTGCTCGTCCAGGATGATCAGGTCGTCGTCCTTGGAGACGCACGGGAAGTAGCCGTAGACCACGGCCGCCTCCAGCAGGTTCTCCGTCTGGAGCCGGTCGAGCAGTCCGCGCAGCCTGGGCCGGCCCTCGGTCTCGGCCAGCTCCTCGTAGGTCGGCCCGTCGCCGGTGCGGGCCTGCTTCAGACCCCACTGGCCCTTGAACAGGGCGCCCTCGTCGAGCCAGCTCGCGTACTCCTTGAGCTGGATGCCCTTGACGACGCGGGTGCCCTTGAAGGGCGGGGTGGGGACCGGGTTGTCGGTGGCGACGTCGGAGCGGACGTGCCCCTCCTCGGGCCGCTCCTCGATCTCCACGGTGGCCGCGCGGACCCGGCGCTGCTTGAGTTCGGGCAGCTTCGCGCCGGGCACTCCGCGCTTGATGCCGATGAGGGCGTCCATCAGGCGCAGGCCCTCGAAGGCGTCGCGGGCGTAGCGGACCTCGCCCTGGTAGATCTCGTGCAGGTCCTGCTCGACGTAGGCGCGGGTGAGGGCGGCGCCGCCGAGGATCACCGGGTAGTCGGCGGCCAGGCCGCGGGTGTTGAGCTCCTCCAGGTTCTCCTTCATGATCACCGTGGACTTCACCAGCAGCCCGGACATGCCGATGACGTCGGCCTTGTGCTCGTCGGCCGCGTCCAGGATCGCGGAGACCGGCTGCTTGATGCCCAGGTTGACGACGTTGTAGCCGTTGTTCGACAGGATGATGTCGACCAGGTTCTTGCCGATGTCGTGCACGTCGCCGCGCACGGTGGCCAGCACGATGGTGCCCTTGCCGGCCTCGTCGGTCTTCTCCATGTGCGGCTCGAGGTGCGCGACGGCCGTCTTCATCACCTCGGCGGACTGGAGCACGAACGGCAGCTGCATCTGACCGGAGCCGAACAGCTCACCGACCACCTTCATGCCGTCCAGGAGGGTGTCGTTGACGATGTCGAGGGCTTTGCGGGCCTGAAGGGCCTCGTCCAGGTCGGCCTCCAGGCCGTTCTTCTCGCCGTCGATGATGCGGCGCTTGAGGCGCTCCTCCAGCGGCAGCGCGGCCAGTTCCTCGGCCTTGCCCGCCTTCAGCGACTTGGCGGTGGCGCCCTCGAAGAGCGCCATGAGCTTCTGCAGCGGGTCGTAGCCCTCCCGGCGCCGGTCGTGGATGAGGTCGAGGGCCGTGGTGACCTCTTCCTCGCTGAACCGGGCGATGGGCAGGATCTTCGACGCGTGCACGATCGCCGAGTCCAGGCCGGCCTTGACGCACTCGTCGAGGAAGACCGAGTTCAGCAGGATGCGGGCGGCCGGGTTGAGGCCGAAGGAGATGTTCGACAGGCCCAGGGTGGTCTGCACCCTGGGGTGGCGCTTCTTCAGCTCGCGGATGCCCTCGATGGTGGCCAGGCCGTCCTTGCGGGACTCCTCCTGGCCGGTGCAGATGGTGAAGGTCAGGCAGTCGACGAGGATGTCCTCCTCCCGGATGCCCCAGTTGCCGGTCAGGTCGTCGATCAGCCGCTCGGCGATCTCGACCTTCTTCTCGGCGGTGCGGGCCTGGCCCTCCTCGTCGATGGTGAGCGCGATCAGGGCGGCGCCGTGCTCCTTGGCGAGCCGGGTGACCTTGGCGAACCGGGACTCGGGGCCTGCGCCGTCCTCGTAGTTCACCGAGTTGATCACCGCGCGGCCGCCGAGCTTCTCAAGACCGGCCCGGATGACGTCGACCTCGGTGGAGTCCAGGACGATCGGCAGGGTGGAGGCGGTGGCGAAACGCCCGGCCAGTTCCTCCATGTCGGCGACGCCGTCACGGCCCACGTAGTCCACGCACAGGTCCAGCATGTGCGCGCCCTCGCGGATCTGCTCGCGCGCCATCTCCACGCAGTTGTCCCAGCGGCCCTCCAGCATGGCCTCGCGGAACTTCTTCGACCCGTTGGCGTTCGTCCGCTCACCGATCGCCAGGTAGGAGGTGTCCTGGCGGAAGGGCACGGCCTGGTAGAGGGAGGCGGCGCCGGGCTCCGGGCGCGGGTCGCGCTCCGCCGGGGCGAGGTCGCGCACCCGCTCCACGAGCTGCCGCAGGTGCTCGGGCGTGGTGCCGCAGCAGCCGCCCACCAGGGACAGGCCGTAGTCGCGGACGAAGTTCTCCTGCGCGTCCGCGAGCTCTCCCGGGGACAGCGGGTAGCGGGCGCCGTCCTTGGTGAGTTCCGGCAGGCCGGCGTTGGGCATGCAGGACAGCCGGATGCGGGAGTGGCGGGCCAGGTGGCGCAGGTGCTCGCTCATCTCGGCCGGGCCGGTGGCGCAGTTCAGGCCGATCATGTCGATGCCCAGCGGCTCCAGTGCGGTGAGCGCGGCGCCGATCTCGGAGCCGAGCAACATGGTGCCGGTGGTCTCGACCGTGACCGACACGATCAGCGGGACCTCGAACCCGGCGGTCTCCATCGCGCGGCGGGCGGCGATCACGGAGGCCTTGGTCTGCAGCAGGTCCTGGGTCGTCTCCACCAGCAGCGCGTCCGCGCCGCCCGCGAGCAGGCCCTCGGCGTTCCGCTGGTAGGCGTCCCGGATGGCGGCGAAGGTGGTGTGACCGAGGGTGGGCAGCTTGGTGCCGGGGCCCATCGAGCCCAGCACCCAGCGGGTGCGGCCGTCCCGCGCGGCGTACTCGTCGGCCGTCTCGCGGGCGATGCGCGCGCCCGCCTCGGACAGCTCGGCGACGCGCTCCGGGATGTCGTACTCGCCGAGGGCGGTGAGGTTGGCGCCGAAGGTGTTCGTCTCGACGCAGTCGACCCCGGCGTCGAAGTACTCGGCGTGGACCGAACGGACGATGTCCGGGCGCGTCAGGTTCAGGATCTCGTTGCAGCCCTCGAGGTTCTGGAAGTCCTCGAGCGTGGGGTCCTGGGCCTGGAGCATGGTGCCCATGGCTCCGTCGGCGACCACCACCCGGGTGGCGAGCGCCTCGCGGAGGGCGGACACACGGGTCCGGCTGTCGGCGGAAGGGGTCTGCGGCAACGAGGCCATGAAAGGGGCTCCCTCTGGGTGCGACGGCTGTCGGCTTTGCGGCTGCCCGGGAATCCCCTCACGGAGCGTCCCCGGCTGGGCGCACCTCGCCAGGGTATCCGGGACCGCTCCCTGATGTTCAGGGCGTCCACGGGGCGGACGATGATGGCCGACAACCGACGTGCGGAGTACGAGTGGCGGAACCGGTCACGACCGACCATTGGCGGGAGGTCGACATCGACCGGTAGTGTTCGACAATGCCGAACGGCGGCAGCGGTACGTCGCGGGTCGACGGCCGAAGGGGACGGAGGCAGTACGGCGATGGCACGGAACATCCAGTCGCTCGAACGGGCGGCGGCGATGCTGCGGCTGCTCGCGGGCGGCGAGCGGCGGCTCGGCCTGTCGGACATCGCCTCGTCGCTGGGCCTCGCCAAGGGCACCGCCCACGGCATCCTGCGCACCCTCCAGCAGGAGGGGTTCGTCGAGCAGGACGACGCCTCCGGGCGCTACCAGCTGGGCGCCGAGCTGCTGCGCCTGGGCACCACCTATCTCGACGTGCACGAGCTGCGGGCGCGCGCCCTGGTGTGGACGGACGACCTGGCCCGCTCCAGCGGCGAGAGCGTCTACCTCGGCGTGCTGCACCAGCAGGGGGTGCTGATCGTGCACCACGTCTTCCGCCCGGACGACAGCCGGCAGGTCCTGGAGATAGGGGCCATGCAGCCGTTGCACTCCACCGCCCTGGGCAAGGTGCTGTCGGCCTACGACCCGGTGGCCCACAGCGAGGCCCTGGAGGCCGACCGCAAGGCCTTCACCGACCGCACGGTGTGCGACCCGGACGGCTTCGAGCACATCCTCGACCTCACCCGCGCGCGCGGCTACGCGGCGGACGTGGAGGAGACCTGGGAGGGGGTCGCCGCCGTCGCCGCCCCCATCCACGACCGGCGGCGCATGCCGGTGGGCGCGGTGGGCATCACGGGGGCGGTGGAGCGGCTGCGCCGGGACGGCGAGCTGCGGCCCGAGCTGATCGCGGCGGTGCGGGACTGCGCCCGCGCGGTGTCGCGGGACCTGGGCGCCGGGCGGTTCTGAGCGGAACACCGAGGAGACCGGGATGCCGTACGGCGTTCCGGTCACAGCCGTGCCCGAGGGCGGACATACGGGGCGCGAGCCGGTGCAACCGCCGCGAAGATCGACGACTCGGGACGATCGATAACGATCGCGTTTTCGCCAACCAAACTCTTGACGCCCGGGGGGTGCCGGGAAAGACTCCCGTCCATCGGTCGGCATTGTCGAACACCTACCGGCAATACGAGTTAGAGTGTGACAACGCCAAGGGCCGGCATCGCTCTCACCCCTGAGGGCGCCAATCCCCGGTGGGACCCGGGGGTCGGCATCCCTGGACGAAGGACAAAGGAGTCGCGGGTGTCCAGCTCCGACATCTTCATCGGCGAGACCATCGGTACCGCCATACTCATCCTGCTCGGCGGCGGCGTCTGCGCCGCCGTGACGCTGAAGGCCTCCAAGGCCCGTAACGCCGGCTGGCTCGCCATCGCCTTCGGGTGGGGCTTCGCCGTCATGACGGCCGTCTACATCGCCGGGCCGCTCTCCGGCGCCCACCTCAACCCGGCCGTCACCGTGGCACTCGCCCTCAAGGACGGCGAGTGGAGCAACGTTCCGGTCTACTTCGCCGGAGAGTTCCTCGGCGCGATGATCGGTGCGGCTCTGGTCTGGGTGGCCTACTACGGCCAGTTCCTGGCCCACCTCACCGACAAGGAGATCGTCGGCGGTCCGGGCGCGCAGACCACCTCCGCCAAGGCGGTCGAGGCGCAGGAGAAGGGCGCGGGCCCGGTGCTCGGCGTCTTCTCCACCGGCCCGGAGATCCGGAACCCGGTGCAGAACCTCGCCACGGAGATCATCGGCACCGTCGTGCTGCTGCTGGCCGTGCTCACCCAGGGCCTGAACGACGCGGGCAACGGCCTCGGCGTGCTGGGCGGCCTGATCACGGCGCTCGTCGTCGTCTCCATCGGCCTGTCGCTGGGCGGCCCGACCGGTTACGCCATCAACCCGGCCCGTGACCTCGGTCCGCGCATCGTGCACGCCCTGCTGCCGCTGCCCAACAAGGGCGGCTCCGACTGGTCCTACGCCTGGGTCCCGGTGGTCGGTCCGCTGATCGGCGGCGCCCTCGCGGCCGGTATCTACAACGTCGCCTTCGCCTAGGTGACCAGGTCGCCGTCAACGGCGAATGTTGTAGAAGCGCCGTACCCACAGCCCCGTAACCAAGGAACTCCCAGGAGCACACAGTGACCGACGCCCACACCGCCGGCCCGTTCATCGCCGCCATCGACCAGGGCACGACCTCCTCCCGCTGCATCGTCTTCGACCGCGACGGGCGCATCGTCTCCGTCGACCAGAAGGAGCACGAGCAGATCTTCCCCAAGCCCGGCTGGGTCGAGCACGACGCCGTCGAGATCTGGACCAACGTCCAGGAGGTCGTCGCCGGGGCCGTCGAGAAGGCCGGCATCACCCGTGACGACATCAAGGCCATCGGCATCACCAACCAGCGCGAGACGACCGTGCTGTGGGACAGGAACACCGGTGAGCCGGTCCACAACGCCATCGTCTGGCAGGACACCCGCACCGACGCCCTCTGCCGCGAGCTCGGCCGCAACGTCGGCCAGGACCGCTTCCGCCGCGAGACCGGCCTTCCCCTCGCCTCCTACTTCGCCGGCCCCAAGGCCCGCTGGCTGCTCGACAACGTCGACGGCCTCAAGGAACGCGCCGAGGCGGGCGACATCCTCTTCGGCACCATGGACACCTGGGTCATCTGGAACCTGACCGGCGGTGTGAACGGCGGCCACCACGTCACCGACGTCACCAACGCGTCCCGCACGATGCTGATGAACCTGCACACGATGCAGTGGGACGAGCGGATCGCCGAGTCCATCGGCGTCCCGCTGGCGATGCTGCCCGAGATCCGCTCCTCCGCCGAGGTCTACGGCGAGATCACCGGCGGCCGGCTGGGCGAGCTGCTCGGCGGCATCCCCGTCGCCTCCGCGCTCGGCGACCAGCAGGCGGCCCTGTTCGGCCAGACCTGCTTCGCCGAGGGCGAGACCAAGTCGACGTACGGCACCGGCACCTTCATGGTGATGAACACCGGCGACAAGATCATCAACTCCTACAGCGGCCTGCTGACCACGGTCGGCTACCGGATCGGCGACCAGAAGCCGGTCTACGCCCTGGAGGGCTCGATCGCCGTCACCGGCTCGCTGGTGCAGTGGATGCGCGACCAGATGGGCCTGATCTCCACCGCCGCCGAGATCGAGACCCTCGCGCTCTCCGTCGAGGACAACGGCGGCGCCTACTTCGTGCCGGCCTTCTCCGGCCTGTTCGCCCCGTACTGGCGCTCCGACGCCCGCGGTGTGATCGCCGGACTGACCCGGTACGTCACCAAGGCGCACCTCGCGCGCGCCGTGCTGGAGGCCACCGCCTGGCAGACGCGGGAGATCGCGGACGCCATGACGAAGGACTCCGGCGTGGAGCTGACCGCCCTCAAGGTCGACGGCGGCATGACCTCCAACAACCTGCTGATGCAGACGCTCTCGGACTTCCTCGACGCCCCCGTGGTGCGCCCGATGGTCGCCGAGACCACCTGCCTCGGCGCCGCCTACGCCGCCGGCCTCGCCGTCGGCTTCTGGAACAGCACCGACGACCTGCGCGCCAACTGGCGGCGGGCCGCCGAGTGGACCCCCCGCATGGACGCGGAGACCCGCGACCGTGAGTACAAGAGCTGGCTCAAGGCCGTCGAGCGGACCATGGGCTGGCTCGAGGACGAGGAGTAAGAAACCGCCATGACCACCCAGTCCACCCTGCAGTCCGTGCCTGCCCTGGGGACGCACCCGGCGTCCGGCTCGAACCCGAGCCGCGCCGAGACCCGGGAGCAGCTCTCCAAGGCGTCGTACGACCTTCTCGTGATCGGCGGCGGCATCCTGGGCATCTCCACCGCCTGGCACGCCGCGCAGTCCGGCCTCAGGGTGGCCCTGGTGGACGCCGGTGACTTCGCCGGCGCCACCTCCTCCGCCTCCTCCAAGCTGCTCCACGGCGGTCTGCGCTACCTGCAGACCGGCGCGGTGAAGCTGGTGGCGGAGAACCACTTCGAGCGCCGTGCGGTCTCCCGCCAGGTGGCCCCCCACCTGGCGAACCCGCTCACGTTCTACCTCCCCGTGTACAAGGGCGGGCCGCACGGCGCGGCGAAGCTCGGCGCCGGCGTCTTCGCCTACTCGGCGCTCTCCGCCTTCGGCGACGGCGTCGGCCACCTGCTCTCCCCCGCCAAGGCCGCGCAGGACGTGCCGGAGCTGCGCACCGACAACCTCAAGGCCGTGGCCGTGTACGGCGACGACCAGATGAACGACGCGCGCATGGCGCTGATGACGGTCCGCGCGGCGGCCGAGTCCGGCGCGGTCGTCCTCAACCACGCCGAGGTGACGGGCCTGCGCTTCACCCGGGGCCGGGTCACCGGTGCCGAGCTGCGCGACCGGCTCTCGGGCGACGAGTTCGGCGTGAACGCCCGCCTCGTGCTCAACGCCACCGGCCCGTGGGTCGACCACCTGCGCCGCATGGAGGACCCGGACGCCGCGCCGTCCATCCGGCTGTCGAAGGGCGCGCACCTGGTCCTGAAGCGGACCTCCCCGTGGAAGGCCGCGCTGGCCACCCCCATCGACAAGTACCGGATCACCTTCGCCCTCCCCTGGGAGGACATGCTGCTGCTCGGCACCACCGACGAGGAGTTCGAGGGCGACCCGGCGGACGTCGCGGTCACGGAGAAGGACACCGCGCAGATACTCGACGAGGCCGCGTTCTCCATCCGCGACCAGCAGCTCGACCGTGACCTGATCACGTACGCCTTCGCCGGGCTGCGGGTGCTGCCGGGCGGCCCCGGGGACACGGCCAAGGCCAAGCGGGAGACCGTCGTCACCGAGGGCCGGGGCGGGATGCTGTCCGTCGCGGGCGGCAAGTGGACCACCTTCCGCCACATCGGCCGTACGGTGATGCGCAAGCTCCAGGAACTGCCGGGTCACCCGCTGGGCGAGGACTTCGAGCCGATCGCCTCGCTGCCGAAGAAGCTGCCGCTGCCGGGCGTGGCCAACCCCCGCGCGGTGGCCCACCGGCTGCTGGTCGACGGCCCGGCGCCCGGCCCGCGCATGGCGGCGGACACCGCCAGGCACCTGGCCACCCACTACGGTTCGCTGGCCTTCGACATCGCCCGCCTGGCCAACGACGACCCGGCGCTCGCCCGGCGCGTCCACCCGGACGCCCCGGAGATCTGGGCGCAGGTCGTCTGGGCCCGCGACCACGAGTGGGCCGAGACCGCGGACGACGTGCTGCGCCGCCGCACCACCCTGACGATCCGCGGCCTGGCCACGGACGAGGTCCGCGCCGACGTCCAGTCCCTGCTCGACAAGAAGTAACCCGCGGTCCCCCGGCTCCCCCGCACGGGGGCCGGCACACGGGTCAGGGGCGGCTCCACACCGACGGAGCCGCCCCTGACCCGTACATAATGGGCCGGATACATCGGAGGTCTGGTCCGCAGGGAGGCGCGGTATGGCAGTGACCGACGAGGCGATCGAGAAGATCAAGGGAATGATCGTCTCGGGCGCGCTGCGTCCCGGCGCCCGGCTGCCCAAGGAGAGCGAGCTCGCGGCCGAGCTGGGGCTGTCCCGCAACTCGCTGCGCGAGGCGGTGCGCGCCCTGTCGCTGATCCGCATCCTGGACGTACGGCAGGGCGACGGCACCTACGTCACCAGTCTCGACCCGCAACTCCTGCTGGAGGCGCTGAGTTTCGTCGTCGACTTCCACCGCGACGACACGGTCCTGGAGTTCCTCGCCGTGCGCCGCATCCTGGAGCCGGCCGCGACGGCCCTCGCGGCCGGCCGGATCGGCGAGGAGCAACTGGACGCGCTGTCGGAGCAGTTGGACAAGCTCGGTGACGAGCCGTCGGTGGAGGACCTGGTCGCCGCCGACCTGGAGTTCCACCGGGGCATCGTGCGCGGCTCCGGCAACTCCGTGCTGTGCTCCCTGCTCGACGGCCTGTCCGGCCCCACCACCCGGGCCCGGATCTGGCGCGGGCTCACCCAGGAGGACGCGGTCGGCCGCACCCTGCGCGAACACCGGGCCATCCTCGCCGCCCTGCGGGACCGGGACGCGGAGGCGGCGCGGTCCTGGGCGACGGTGCACATCGCGAGCGTGGAGCAGTGGCTGCGGTCCACACTGTGAACGTCTCCTTCCGCCCCGGGGCCCCCGGACCGCCGAAGGGTGTTTCCCGGTGCCCGACGGGGCAGTGATGGGGGCACTCCCCCGGTGAGGGGGCTGCGGGCGCCCCGTGAGCACGCCGTAAGGTTGGGGCGTACGCGAGGGCACGTCGGAAGGAGGCGCTGGGTGATCGAGCTCGAGGGGGTTCCCGAGCTGGTCGACCCGGTCATGGTGGCCGCGTTCGAGGGCTGGAACGATGCCGGTGACGCCGCCTCCGCCGCGGTCGCGCACCTGGACAGGGAGTGGAAGGGCGAGGTGTTCGCGGCACTGGACGCCGAGGACTACTACGACTTCCAGGTGAACCGCCCCACGGTGTTCATGGAGGACGGCGTCCGCAAGATCACCTGGCCGACGACGCGGTTGTCGGTGGTCCGGGTCGGCGGCGAGAAGCCTCGCGACCTGGTGCTGGTCCGCGGCATCGAACCGTCCATGCGGTGGCGTTCGTTCTGCAACGAGATCCTCGGCTTCGCGCACGAACTCGGCGTGGAGCTGGTGGTCGTGCTGGGCGCGCTGCTCGGTGACACCCCGCACACCCGCCCGGTCCCGATCAGCGGGACCACGTCCGACCCGGACCTGGCCCGCCGCATGGACCTGGAGGAGACCAAGTACGAGGGCCCCACGGGCATCGTCGGCATCCTCCAGGAGGCGTGCACGCACGCGGGCGTGCCCGCGGTGTCGCTGTGGGCGGCGGTCCCGCACTACGTCTCGCAACCGCCCAACCCGAAGGCCACGCTGGCCCTCCTCAACCGCCTGGAGGACCTGATCGACGTGCGGATCCCGCTGGGCGAGCTGCCCGAGGACGCGCGTGCCTGGCAGGTGGGTGTGGACCAACTGGCCGCGGAGGACAGCGAGGTGGCCGAGTACGTCCAGACGCTGGAGGAGGCCCGGGACACCGCCGAGCTGCCGGAGGCGTCGGGCGAGGCGATCGCCCGCGAGTTCGAGCGCTACCTGCGGCGCCGTGACGGGGCGTCGGGTCCGCCCGGCGGGCACGCCACGGCCGACGGCTCGGACGGTACGTCGTACCGGCGGGAGGGCCCGGGCGGGCGCACCCGCCCGCCGAGGCCGCCGAAGCCGGAGACGGACTCCGACCCGGGCTCGGGTCCGGACTCGGGCTCGGGTCCGGACTCGGGCGGCGATGATTCGTCGGAGGACTGAACACGTCGGGGCGCCCCGTTTCTGAACGGGGCGCCCCTTCGTCGTGTCCGGTTACAGCGCCACGCCGAGCAGTGCGTCCACCGCGCGGGAGACGACGCCGGGCGCGCCGGTGTCCGTGCCGCCGCTCTCCTCCTGGAGCACGGTCCAGCGGTCGACGGCGGCCAGCGCGGCCGGGGCGTCCAGATCGTTGGCGAGCGCCTCGCGGATCTCCTCGACCAGCGCCTCGGCGGGCGGGCCGTCGGGGCGGGAGACCGCGGCACGCCAGTGGTCGAGGCGGGTCACGGCGTCCTGGAGGACCTGGTCGGTCCACTCCCAGTCGGCGCGGTAGTGGTGGGCGAGCAGCGCCAGCCGGATCGCCGCCGGGTCCACGCCGTCGCGCCGCAGCGCGGACACGAAGACCAGGTTGCCCTTGGACTTGGACATCTTCTCGCCGTGCAGGGCGACCATGCCGGCGTGGACGTACGCCTTCGCCATGGGGAACTCGCCGGTGAGCGCCTGGGCGTGCGAGGCGCCCATCTCGTGGTGCGGGAAGACCAGGTCGGAGCCGCCGCCCTGGACGTCGAAGCCCATGCCGAGGTGGTCGAGGGCGATGGCCACGCACTCGATGTGCCAGCCGGGGCGGCCCCGGCCGAGGGAGCCGCCGTCCCAGCTCGGCTCACCCTCGCGGGCGGCCATCCAGAGCATCGGGTCGACGGGGTTCTTCTTGCCCGGACGGTCCGGGTCGCCGCCGCGTTCGGCGGACAGCAGCCGCATGGCGGCGGCGTCGAGGTTCGAGACCTGGCCGAAGTGCGGGTCGGACTCGACGGAGAAGTAGACGTCGCCGTCGATCTCGTAGGTCGCACCGAGGGCGCGCAGCCGTTCGACCAGGGGGACGATGCCGGGTATCGCCTCCACGGCGCCTATGTACTGGCGCGGGGGCAGCATCCGCAGGGCCGTCATGTCCTCGCGGAACAGCGCGGTCTCGCGCTCGGCGAGCTCGGCCCAGTCGAGGCCGTCCCGCTCGGCCCGCTCCAGCAGCGGGTCGTCGACGTCGGTGACGTTCTGGACGTAGTGAACCTGCCGCTTGGTGTCGAGCCACACGCGCTGCACGAGGTCGAACGCGTTGTAGGTCGCCGCGTGTCCGATGTGGGTGGCGTCGTAGGGGGTGATGCCGCAGACGTAGATGCGGGCGACGGGACCGGGGGCGGAGGTGATCAGGCCTCCGGTCGCGGTGTCGTGGATCCTCAGGTCGCGGCCCTGACCGGGCAGGGCGGGGACCTCGGAAGCGGGCCAGGCATGCATGTCATGAGCCTAACCGGACCGCGGTTCGGAAAACGAACGGGAGCAGGCCGGATGACCGGGAAGGCGCTCTTGCGCCGCACCGTCCGGTGTGCTGCCGGTCCCGTTCCGGACGGGCCGCCGGTCCCGTTCCGGACGGGCCGCCGGTCCCGTTCCGGACGGGCCGCCGGTCCCGTTCCGGACGGGCCGCCGGTCCCGCTTCGGGCGGTCCGCCGGTCCCGTTCCGGACGGTCCACCGTCCCGTTCCGGGCTGTCCGCCGTCCCGTTCAGACCGGGGGCCAGGGGATGGCCGGCCAGTCGCCGCCCGGCTGCGGGTGGGTGCCGGTGGTGAGGAGGGTCTCGACGCGTGCGCGGGTGGCGTCGATCTCCGCGCGGGTGATGAGGGGGGTCAGGGCGGCGGTGAGGGCGCCGGTGCCGGTGAGGGCCGTTCTGAGGCCCTCGAGGACGTCCAGCGCCTCCGCGGTCAGGGGCTCACCCGCCCAGCCCCACAGCAGGGTGCGGAGCTTGTCCTCGGCGTTGAAGGTGACCCCGTGGTCGATGCCGTACAGCGTGCCCTCCGCGGTGGGCAGCAGGTGCCCGCCCTTGCGGTCGGCGTTGTTGATCACCGCGTCGAGGACCGCGAGCCGGCGCAGCCGCTCGTCGTCGGCGTGCACGAGCAGCGCGGTGCGGCCCTCACCGACCTCGGCGAAGCCGACCGCCTTCCAGCCCGGCTCCGGTTCCTCGCCGTCGACCAGGGCGAGGAGTTCGGCGCCGGGCGCCGTCTCGATCCACAGCTGGCACATGCCCTCGCCGTAGGGGCCGTCGCGGAGCACGGTCGGCGGGACGAGGCCCCAGCCGGTCGCCTCGGAGACCGCGTACGCGGCGACCTCGCGCCCGGCGAGCGTGCCGTCGGGGAAGTCCCACAGGGGCCGCTCCCCGGCGACCGGTTTGTAGACGCAGGCGGCCTCGCGTCCCTCGTGGGTGACGGTGCAGTACAGCGCCGCGTTCGACGCCTCGCGGATGCGCCCGCGCACGGTCAGCTCACCCTCGGCGAGCACCGCCGCGGCGGCCGGGTCGGCGGCCGTCACGCTCCGCGGCGGTATCCGTTCTGGCGCGGACATACGTGTCCTTCCGGGTCGAGCGGGAGGCTGCACAGCGGGCACGGCGGCCGCCCGGCGTTGACGACGTCGAGGGCGCGCTTGGCGAAGGCCCGGGCCTGCGCGCCGGTGAGCCGGACGCGGAGCATCGGGGGCCCGTTCTCCTCGTCCTGGAGCAGCCGCTCCTCGGCCTCGGCGAGGTCCTCCTCGGAGTCGGCGTCCAGTTCGACGAGCGCCTGCGCCTCGACGATCATGCGCTGCTCCTCGCCGTCCCAGGCGAGCGCCATGGTGCCGACGCGGAACTCCTCCTCCACGGGGGTGTACAGCGGGGCGCTGTCGGTGATCTCGGCCGGCGTCATCGCGGGCACCGCCGCGCTGCCGCCGCTGCGTCGCACGACCTCATCGAGCAGTTCGTCCATCCGCTCGGCGAGCGCCGCGACCTGGGTCTTCTCCAGAGCCACGCTGGTCACCCGGGAGCCGGCGGAGGCCTGGAGGAAGAACGTACGGCGCCCTGGCAGCCCGACCGTACCGGCCACGAAACGTTCCGGTTGGTCGTAGAGGAACACCTGACGGGACACGTCCTGTCTCCATTGAGAGTCGTGGTGGGCGGTGAGGGGGACGGGCGGCTGGTCGAAACGGGGACGCACTGCTGCGACCGCTTCACCCTACTGCGCCCGACGATCACGGTGCGCCCGCGTCGCCCCCGACCGTGGCGTCGTCGGCCGGCGGTTCCTCGCGCGGCGCCAGGGACGCGAGGTCGCCGGTGTCGCCGAGGCGGACGAGAAAAGGACGCAGCCGTGTGTAACGGATCGCGGTGATGGAACACGGTTCAACGGAAATCCGCTGGAAGAGGTCGAGATGAAGTCCGAGTGCGTCCGCGACGAGAGACTTGATGATGTCGCCGTGCGAGCACATGAGGTACACGGCGTCGGCGCCGTGATCGCGCTCCACGCGCGCGTTCCACTCGCGCACCGCCTCGGCGGCGCGCGTCTGCATCGCGCGCATGGACTCCCCGCCGGGGAAGGCCGCCGCCGACGGGTGCGCCTGCACCACCTCCATCAGGGGCTCGTCCTTGAGTTCGGCGAGTTTGCGGCCCGACCAGTCGCCGTAGTGGCACTCGCCGATGCGGTCGTCGGTGTGCGGGGTGAGGCCGGGACGGGCGTCCAGCAGCGGCCGGAGGGTCTCCCGGCAGCGCTGGAGCGGGCTGGTGACGATCTCGGCCAGCGGCAGCTCGGCGAGCCGTCCGGGCAGTGCGGCGGCCTGGGCGGCGCCGCGGTCGTCGAGGGCGACGCCGGGCGTCCACCCGGCGAGCAGTCCCTCGGTGTTGGCGGTGGAACGTCCGTGCCGGACCAGGAGCAGCGTGGGCATGCGGCCCAGGGTAGGCGCACCCGCGGGTGCGGTGTCCGTGAGAGGAAGGGAGAAGACGCTTCGTGATCGTCGACTGTGCCATCTACCGGGAGGGGCATCGGTCGGAGGGGCCCCACGACTTCTCCGACGCGCTGGACGAGGCGCGGTCGGCCGGGGGGTTCGTCTGGATCGGGCTGCACGAGCCGACGGCGGACGAGTTCGACCTGGTCGCGCAGGAGTTCAGCCTGCACCCGCTGGCGGTCGAGGACGCCCTCAAGGCCCATCAGCGGCCCAAGCTGGAGGTGTACGACGACTCGCTCTTCGTGGTGCTGAAACCGGTCGGGTACGAGCCGCGGAGCGACACCGTCTCCTCCGGTGAGGTCATGATCTTCCTCGGTGACTCCTTCGCCGTGACCGTACGGCACGGGGAGGACGCGCCGCTCCGGGCCGTGCGGCGGCGGCTCGAGCGGGAGCCCGAACTGCTGGGCGAGGGGCCCACCTCGGTGCTGTACGCGGTCGCCGACGCCGTCGTCGACCACTACCTGGACGTGGCGACCGAACTGCAGACCGACCTGGAGGAGCTGGAGACGGAGGTCTTCAGCCCCGACAGCGGGGGTTCGCGGTACACCGCGTCCAAGATCTACAACTTCAAGCGGCAGATCCTGGAGTTCCGCCGCGCGACCGGGCCGCTGGCGCTGCCGATGACGCGACTGGCCGGGGTCGGCACGTACGGGGGGAAGGTGCCGTTCGTGGAGGACCGGATGCGGCCCTTCTTCCGTGACGTGCACGACCACCTCACCCGGGTGAACGAGTCCGTGGAGGGGCTGGACCGGCTGGTCTCGGACATCCTCTCGGCGCATCTGGCGCAGATGAGCGTGCGGCAGAACGACGACATGCGGAAGATCTCCGCGTGGGCGGCCATGGCCGCGGTCCCCACGATGCTCGCGGGGGTCTACGGGATGAACTTCGAGCACATGCCGGAGCTGCGGTGGGAGTGGTCGTATCCGGTGGTGATCCTGGTGATGGTGGGGCTGGAGGTGCTGCTGTTCCGCCTGTTCAAGCGGCGGGGGTGGATGTGAGGGGTTGCGCCGGTCTCCGGTGTCCGGTCACGCGGACTCCGGTTCCGGGTTCGCCGGCCTGATGCCCGTGCACGGTCACGCGAACTCCGGTTCCGGGTTCGCCGGGCCGCCGAGCGCGTCGCGGCGGTCGGGCGTCCTGAGGGAGACCATGCGGCGCCAGCCGCCCAGGCGTTCGTACGCGTACACCGCGTGGATGCCTGCCGCGAGGACCGCCGCCTTGGGTGCGGGCCAGCCGAGGATGCGGCCCATGTGGGCCATCACCGCCAGGCTGACGTCCCGGTAGACGCGGATCTCCGCGAGCGCGCACTCGCGCAGGGTGCGCTGGATGGCGCGGCCGTGTCCGGCGTACGCGAAGCGCAGCAGTTCCTCGTGACAGTAGGCGAGGTGGTTGTCCTCGTCGTCGGAGATCATCCTGACCGCGCGGCCGAGGTCGGGGTGGTCGGAGAAGTGCTTGCGCAGCAGGTCCATCTGCTCGGAGGCGCGTTGTTCGGTGACCCTGCTGTGGGCGAGGTAGGTGACGATGTCCTGGACGGTGAGCGGCTCGTCGCGCTTCAGTCGGCCGTGGGCCAGGCCGATGCCGTTGTTCTCGAGGAGCATCGTGTAGTCGGTCTCCGGGGGGACCGGGACGGGCTTGAGGCCGCGCTTCTTCATCAGGGCGTTGAAGATGCGGCCGTGCTTGTCCTCGTCGGCGCCGTGCCTGGTGATCTTGGGGGCGAGTGCGCGCTGGGTCTCGGGTACCAGCGCGGCGATACGGGCGTTCTCCCAGCCGCCCTGGGACTCGCCGCTCGCGGCGATGGAGCAGAACAGGGCGAAGGACTCGTCGTTGTCGAGGATCTCCTGGAACAGACTCTTGGCCGAAAGCATGGTGGGCCACCTCTCCGCAGGCTTCCGCTCTCCGCGGGCTTTCCGCTCTCCGCTGGCTTCCGCGGCTCCGAAGTTCCGCAAAGGACGAGTCAAGTGCGCGGGGCGGGTGGCGGCAACAGGTATGCCCGGCAACTCCGCCGAAAGGAGTACGGGAGAGGGGCGCGGGAGCGTAACCGGGTGGGTCGGCGGGCGTTGTGGTGGGTGACGGACGTCACGGCCGTGGCGGGGCGGCCCCCGAGCCCCCGCCACGGCCGTGAGGTCTACGCGAGACCCGCGCGTTCCAGGGCTTCGGTGCCGGCGCGGAGCGATGCGAGGCGCTCGTCGAGCGTGAAGCCGGCCGGGGCGAGGGTGAGGGTGGTGACTCCGGCGGCGGCGTAGGCCTTCATCCGGTCGGCGATGCGGTCGACGGAGCCGAGGAGGGTGGTCTTGTCGATCAGGTCGTGCGGGACGGCGGCGGCAGCGCCCTGCTTGTCGCCGGTGAGGTACTTGTCCTGGATCTCGGCGGCCTCGCGTTCGTAGCCCATGCGGCGGGCGAGCTGGTTGTAGAAGTTCTGCTTGCGGCTGCCCATGCCGCCGACGTACAGCGCGGTGTAGGGGCGGAAGGTGTCGGCGAGGGTGGTGACGTCCTTGTCGTCGCCGACGGCGAGGGGGACGGTGGGGCAGATGTCGAAGCCGTCGAGGGTCTTGCCGACCTTCTCGCGGCCCGCGCGGAGGTGCTGGACGGCGGTGTCCTCGAGATGGTCGGCGGAGGGGAAGATCAGCAGGGCGCCGTCGGCGATCTCACCGGTCTGTTCGAGGTTCTTCGGGCCGATGGCGGCGATGTAGAGGGGGATGTGCTCGCGCTGGGGGTGCACGGTGAGCTTGATGGGCTTGCCGGGGCCGCCGGGGAGGGGAAGGGTCCAGTGTTCGCCGTCGTGGGTGAGGCGTTCGCGGGTCATGGCCTTGCGGATGATCTCGACGTACTCGCGGGTGCGGGCGAGCGGCTTGTCGAACTTGACGCCGTACCAGCCCTCGGAGACCTGGGGGCCGGAGACGCCGAGGCCGAGGCGGAAGCGGCCCTGGGAGAGGGAGTCCAGGGTGGCGGCGGTCATCGCCGTCATGGCCGGCTGACGGGCCGGGATCTGGAAGATGGCCGAGCCCACGTCGATGCGGTGGGTCTGGGCGGCGACCCAGGTGAGGACGGTGGCGGCGTCGGAACCGTAGGCCTCCGCGGCCCAGCAGACGGCGTATCCGAGACGGTCTGCCTCCTGGGCCACGGCGAGGTTGTCCGCGTCCATTCCGGCACCCCAGTAGCCGAGGTTGATCCCTAGCTGCATGGCGGCTCTCCCCTTACCGATGAGTAACGTCGCTTGTGCGGAGACCTTATACCTCCTCCGGTGGTCGGGTGGGATGCCTGCGGCGCCGGTGCGGCTTCCGTGGGGGCGGGCGTGGCGCCTGCGGTGAGCGGGTCGGGGCCGTGCGCGGGCACCCGTGCCGCAGGGCGGCACGGGTGGGCGGTGGGGGTACCTCCCGCTCGAGCGAAGCCGAGAGTGGGGGAGGCACCCCGAAAGCGCCGGGCCGCGCGCACACCCCCGGCCCGCACCGACGCCGGGCACCGCGCAACACGCCGGGCCGCGCGGACCCGCCCTCGGCCCGCACCGGCCCGGAGCGACCGGTCGCCCCTCGGGAAATCCGTTGTCCACAGGCCACCACACAAAAGGCTCTGGCCAGTAATCTCGGCGTTCATGGAGCAGAGGCATCTCGGCCGTACCGGCCTGCGCGTGTCCCGGATCGGGCTCGGGACTCTGACCTGGGGTCGGGACACCGACGAGCACGACGCCGCGGACCTCTTGAAGACGTTCTGGGAAGCCGGCGGGACCCTCGTCGACACCGCCGACGTGTACGGCGACGGGGAGTCCGAGTACCTGCTCGGGAAGCTGCGGGCATTTGCGGTCGGTCAGGGCATTGACCTGCGTCAATGGGTGATCTGCGCCCTCGTCGGCGGGGTCGGTTTCACTGTGATACCCCGCTGTTCCCTGCTCGATCTGGTGCGGTTGTGGTGCGGTAGGTCACGGGTCACTCCTCTGACATTTCCTCCAGCAACTTGCGTAGCTGGATACTCCTCTTCAGAGGTTCCGTGAATACTTCGGGCCGCTGCTGTGCCAGGGTTTCGCGGATCTCGACGGCGTGGGTGATGGCGGTCAGGGCTTCCTCGTGCCGTCCCAGGGCCGCCAGACGGTTGGACTGGTTGTTCAGTGACATGGCGAGGTCGGG
>NZ_JBEZBE010000025.1:0-132410 GCF_040646935.1 Streptomyces sp. NPDC044984 | reverse complement strand
TCGACCACCTGGACGCCGCCGGCATCGAAGCCGACGAACTCACCGTCCACACCCCCGACCTCGACGACGTCTTCTTCGCCCTCACCGGCCCCACCGCCGTCCCCGCCCCGTCCAAGGAGAACGTCCGATGAGCAGCCTCGCCCTCGCCGTCCGCGACTCGTCCACGATGCTGCGCCGCAACCTCCTGCACGCCCGGCGCTACCCGTCCCTCACCCTGAACCTGCTGCTCACGCCGGTCATGCTGCTGCTGCTCTTCGTCTACGTCTTCGGCGACGTGATGAGCGCGGGCATGGGCGGAGCCGACCGCTCCGCGTACATCGCCTACATCGTGCCGGGCGTGCTGCTGATGACCATCGGCTCCACCACGATCGGCACCGCGGTGTCCGTCTCCATGGACATGAGCGAGGGCATCATCGCCCGCTTCCGCACCATGGCCATCCACCGGGGCTCCGTGCTCATCGGGCACGTCGTCGGCAGCGTGCTGCAGTCGGTCGCGAGCGTGGTACTCGTCGGCGCCGTCGGCGTGGCCATCGGCTTCCGCTCCACGAACGCCACGGCCCTGGAGTGGCTGGCCGCGTTCGGGCTGCTGGTGCTGTTCGCCCTGGCGCTCACCTGGATCGCCGTCGGCATGGGCCTGGTCAGCCCGAACGCCGAGGCGGCCAGCAACAACGCGATGCCGCTGATCCTGCTGCCGCTGCTGTCCAGCGCCTTCGTCCCGGTCGACGGAATGCCGGGCTGGTTCCAGCCGGTCGCCGAGTACCAGCCCTTCACCCCGGCCATCGAGACCCTGCGCGGCCTGCTGCTCGGCACGGAGATCGGCCACCACGGATGGCTGGCCGTGGCCTGGTGCCTGGGCCTGGCGGTGCTCGGCTACTTCTGGTCGGCCGCCAGGTTCGACCAGGACCCGAAGTAACTCCCGTGAGGGAACGAGCCGCGTCCCGCCCCGGGGCGGCGTACTCCGACACCACGTCGGCGCACGCCGCCCCACCGGCGTTCCCGGCGGTCCGTCCCGGTGCCGGCGTTCCGTCCGCCCGAGGGGCGACCGCTCAGTTCTCCGTCAGCAGCTCGTCCGCGTCCATGATCCGGTACGCGTACCCCTGCTCCGCCAGGAACCGCTGGCGGTGTGCCGCGAAGTCCTGGTCGATGGTGTCCCGGGCGACCACGGAGTAGAAGTGGGCCTGGTGCCCGTCCGCCTTGGGCCGCAGCACCCGGCCGAGCCGCTGCGCCTCCTCCTGCCGCGAGCCGAAGGTGCCCGACACCTGGATGGCGACCGTGGCCTCCGGCAGGTCGATCGAGAAGTTCGCGACCTTGGACACCACCAGGACGCTGATCTCGCCCTCCCGGAACGCGTCGAACAGCTTCTCCCGCTGGGCGTTCGACGTCTCGCCCTTGATCACCGGCGCGTCCAGGTGCTCGCCCAGCTCGTCCAGCTGGTCGATGTACTGCCCGATGACGAGGATCTGCTGCCCCGCGAACCGCCGGACGATCGCCTCCGTCACCTTCTGCTTGGTCGCCGTCGTCGAGCAGAACCGGTACTTCTCCTCCTGCTCCGCCGTCGCGTACGCCAGCCGCTCGGAGTCGGTGAGGTTGACCCGGACCTCCACGCAGTCGGCCGGGGCGATGTAGCCCTGCGCCTCGATCTCCTTCCACGGCGCGTCGAACCGCTTCGGGCCGATCAGCGAGAACACGTCCGACTCGCGGCCGTCCTCGCGCACCAGGGTCGCGGTCAGGCCGAGCCGCCGCCGGGCCTGGAGATCGGCCGTGAACTTGAAGACGGGCGCGGGCAGCAGGTGCACCTCGTCGTAGAGGATCAGGCCCCAGTCCCGGGAGTCGAACAGCTCCAGGTGGGGGTAGACGCCCTTCCGCTTCGTCGTCAGCACCTGGTAGGTGGCGATGGTGACGGGACGGATCTCCTTCCTCGTCCCGCTGTACTCGCCGATCTCGTCCTCGGTCAGCGAGGTCCGCCGCACCAGCTCGTGCTTCCACTGGCGGGCCGAGACGGTGTTGGTGACCAGGATCAGCGTCGTCGACTTCGCCTGCGCCATCGAACCCGCGCCGACCAGCGTCTTGCCCGCGCCGCAGGGGAGGACGACCACACCGGAGCCGCCGTGCCAGAAGTTCTCCACGGCCTGCTTCTGGTACGGGCGCAGCGCCCACCCGTCCTCGACCAGCTCGATGGGGTGCGCCTCGCCGTCCACGTACCCGGCGAGGTCCTCGGCGGGCCAGCCCAGCTTCAGCAGCGTCTGCTTGATCTGCCCGCGCTCGGAGGGGTGCACGACCACCGTGTCCGGGTCGATCCGGGCACCGACGAGCGGCGCGATGCGCTTGGAGCGCAGCACCTCCTCCAGCACGGGCCGGTCGGTGCTGGTGAGGACCAGGCCGTGCGCCGGGTGCTTGACCAGGCTGAGCCGGCCGTAGCGGTCCATGGTGTCGGCGATGTCGACGAGCAGCGCGTGCGGCACCGGGTAGCGGCTGTACTGCACCAGCGCGTCCACGACCTGCTCGGCGTCGTGCCCGGCCGCCCGCGCGTTCCACAGGCCGAGCGGGGTCACCCGGTAGGTGTGGATGTGCTCGGGCGCCCGCTCCAGCTCGGCGAACGGCGCGATGACCCGACGGCAGTCGTCGGCCTGCTCGTGGTCGACCTCGAGGAGCAGGGTCTTGTCGGACTGGACGATGAGCGGACCATTCACGCGCGGCTGCCTTTCTGCGACGGGCTCGGCACGGGCACTGCACGGCCAAACCTCCAGTTTGCCCGATCGCGCGCGCTCGCGGTCCTGAGCGGACCGGGCTACTTCAGCGGGGGCAGCGTGAGGTTGTTCACCAGCGGCCCCTCGACGGTCACCCCCTCGGTGACGAGCGGCTCCCCTCCGGCGGCCGGGATCGGCAACGGCAGCGCGGCGGCGGCCGGGGCGAGCACCGCGACGAGCGCGAGAGCGGGGAGACAGACGGCCACCGCACGGAACGTGGAAGGCACGGGACACCCTTTCATCTTCGGTCGACGGAACGGGCCGGTCCCGGGGGACGAGGGGCCGGCCCGCCGTGCACGAGGAACGGATCAGAACGAGAGACGTGTCAGGACGCGGAACGTGTCAGAGGGTCACGCCCCCGCCGAGGTCGATCCCGACCGCGGCGGCCTCGGCTGCGAACGCTCCGAGCAGCACGGCCGTGGAGGCCAGTACGGCGGCGACACGACGAACGGCACGCATGGGATTTCCTTTCTGTTGTGTGCGAACGGGCCGCTGTGGTCTCCGGCCCGCTCCGGACACACAGTGGCTGCCCACGGTCCGCCGCACGATGCGGAACGGCCCGCGAGCTCGCTCGTCGGAGCGACATCCCCGGCGTGGCGTGCATGAAGTCCGCCGTACACCCGAACGGCTCAGTCCGCGTCGTCCGCGAGCTCCGCGACCCCCGTGATCCTGTGCAGCGGATACGTACGCACCTCGTCCGCCGTGTGGTCGTACGCCGTGACGAAGCCGCCCTCGACCCGGACCGGGGCGATGACGCGCTGGCTGGCGCCGCCCTCGGCGTTGACGTAGCCGATCCACAGCGCCTCGCCGGTGAGGACGGCGGCCTGCACGGTGGCGAGGGTCTCGGCGGCGGTCGTACGGGGCGGCTCCCCGCGGACCGGGTCGCCCCCGCCGGCCGGTCTGCGCGGGGCGGTGGAGGCGAGGTCGCCGGCGCGGACGGCGCGGAGCGCCGCCGTGAGCAGGGTGTCGTCGGGGACCGGCGGCCCCTCCGGGACCGGCGCGGGAGGGGTGCGCGGCGGGGTGCGGTGGGCGTCGGCCCGGGCGATCACCACATCGCCCTCCGCCGACTCGGCGGCCGGGGCGAACCCCATCGCGCGCAGCCCCTCCAGCAGACCGGCCGGACCGGCCTGCGCGGCCAGCACGGTCGGGGCCAGCCGGCGCAGGCCCAGCCCCGCGGCCCGCCTGTCGGCGAGGATCTCGCTGAGCACGGCGTCGTCGTCGCAGCGGACGTACGCCGAGGCGGCGCCCACCCGCAGGTGCCCGTGCCTGCGGGCGACGTCGTCGATGAGGTACGCCAGCGGTTGCGGCACCGGCGTACGGGAGTGCGCGGCGAGGAAGGCGTGCAGGTCGGAGGCGGTCTGCCCGGCGTCGAGGGCGCGCCGCACCGAGCCGGGCGTGAACCGGTAGACGGTCGCGCCACCCTTCGACTCCACGTCCGCGAGGACCTCCAGCAGGTCGGCGAGCGGCCGCTCCAGCGGGCCCGGCGCCACCGCCGTCAGGTCGGCCTGGAGGAGCACGTGGTCCAGCGGTTCGGGCAGCAGCGGCGCGAGCAGGCGGGCGGCGGCAGCGGTGGCCGCGGCCTGCTCGGCGGGGGAGAGCGGCGCCGGCACCGGGGCGGGCCGGTGACGCACGGGCAGCTTGTCACCCGGCCCCTCGGGCTCCGCCTCCGGACGCCTGGCCGCGGGCGCGCCGATCAGCGCCCGCCCGTGCGCGGACAGGGCGCCGCGCCCGGTGATCCCGAGCATCTCCGCCTCGGAGAGCGTCCACCGCGCGATCCGCGCCCGCAGGTCCTCGCCCGCCGCCGCCCCCGAGGAGCCCTCCGCCCCGCGCGCGCCCGCCGCGCCGGGTGGGCTCCCTGCCGGGGAACCGCCCGCCCCACGAACACCCTCCGCCCCCGAAGGGGCCGGGCCGGCGGAACCCCGCCCGCCCTCGCGCGGCGGGCGCTCCCAGCGCAGCCGCGCCAGTACCGACTCGGGGGCCGGTGCGGCCCCCTCCGGGAGCCCGGCCAGCAGGGTCAGGACCCGGTGCCGTACCTCCGGGGCCGCCGAGCGGTCCAGGCCCGGGCCCAGGGCCGACAGCGTGCGGTCCTTCGCGTCCCGTCCGCCGGCCAGCCCCGGCGTGCGCGTCGCCGCCAGCCACGCCGTGACCAGGTGCGCCCACCGCTCCGCGGCGGGCCGCTCGAGCCACTCGTCGTACGCCGGGGTCGCCGCGTACCGCTCGTCGGCCTCCCCGTCGGAGGCCAGCAGCCCGGCCGTGTAGGCGAGTTCCACCCAGAACGCGGCCACCGGCTCGGTCACGTCCAGCGCAACGGCGGTCCGCTTCAGGTCCCGCACGCTCAGCCCGCCGGCCCGCAGCACCGCGGGTCCCCCCTCGTGCCAGTCCTTCAGCAACTCCTCGACGGTCGACAGCGCCGTGTACGCCTGTCCGGCCGCCGTCGCGTCCACCACCTGTGGACGGTGCGTGGCGGCGGCCTCGACGGGCGGCGGCACCGGCTCCGGCGTCCGGTGCGCCCGCCCGGCCCGCAGCCGCAGCGCCACCTCGCGCGGCAGCACGACCGTCCCGGGTGCCGTCGGCAGCAGCAGCCCCCGGTCCAGGAGCCAGCGCAGCCGGGGCGCGGGATCGGCGGTGACCTGCCCGTACGGCGGACCCCACACCAGCCGCTCCAGCACCTCCACCGACTCGGCCGGCGCCTCGTCGAGCAGCGCGGACATCCGCGCCGGGTCGTTGAACAGGGCGGTCAGGGAGGCCACGGCGGACACCGAGTCGTGCGTGGACGGCAGTCCCGCCGTCGCCACGATCTCCTGGATCCGCCCCGGCGACATCCCGGCGGTGGCCTCCCGCACCGTCGGCCCCAGCCCGGTCGGCGACGGGTGCTGCGGCGACGGCGCCAGCAGCTCACGGGCGGTGCGCACCAGCCGCAGCCGCTCGTCCCCGCCCCACACCAGCGCCTGCTCGCGCAGGACGCCGAGCGCGTGCGGCAGCGCGGCGGAGACCACCGGGTCCCCGTCGTCGCCCGCCAGCAGTCCGAGCAGTTCCCCGTACGACGCCGGGTCCGCCGCCACGGCCAGCGCCTGCGCCGTCTGCAGCGTGAACCGGTCCAGCCGCTCCAGCGCCCGTACGACCGAGGCGCGGGTGCCGGCGCGGGTGGCGAGCTGGGTGAGGTCGGTGGGCACGGGCGTGATGAGGTCCGGCCGGCTGCGCAGCAGCGCGGCCAGGGAGACGTCGTCCCGCCCCCGAAGGGCCTCGGCGAGGGATCGGGGGACCGCCGCGGGGTACTCCTCGGTGCTCATCCGTCTCACGTTAGCGGGTGGGTACGTCCCCGGAGTGCCGGGAGTTGGGTCGCCCGGCCCCGCTCGCGGTACCGTCGGGCGACGGTGTCCCGACGCATCCGTCCCGGAGGGGACTTCGTGGGTATCGAGAGCGACCAGGTCGTCTACGAGTTTCTGAGCCGCGTCGGCGACGTGGCGCAGCAGCGGCAGCTGCCGTCGGCGGCCCGCATGCGGCTGGTCGCCGAGCTGCGCGACGAGATCGACCGGCGCCGGTCGAAGGCCGTGGTCGACTCCCCGGCCGCGGTCCGCCGCATCATCTCCCGCCTCGGCACGCCGACCGCGGTCGTCACGGCGGCCGAGGAGGCCTCCGGCGCCGCCCCGGGCGCCGCTCCCGTGCCGCCCCCCGCCGTCCCGGTGCAGCGGGAGCCCGAGCCGCGGGGCGCCGAGGCCCGCGGCGGTCGCCCGAAGGGCGTGCTGCGCCGGGTCCTGCCCCGTCCCCGTCCGGACGGGACGCCGGACGGCGGCCCCGCCCCCGCCGACGTGCCGTCCCCGCCGCACCGGGCGGGTACGGACGAACTCGGCGACAGCGCCACCCAGCCCGACTGGTGGCGGGTGGACAACAGCGCGTTCGGCATCGGCGACGAGGTGCCGGGCTTCGTCGGCGGCGTCGAGATCCCCGAACTCCTCAAGCCGCCCCCGGCGAAGGAGAAGGGGGCGACGCCGCCCGAGCCGGCCGCGGCCCCCGTCGCTCCCGAGGCGGAGCCCGCCGCTTCCCGGCGCCGCCGCTTCCTCCCGCGCCTCCCCTCCGGCCGCTGGAGCAACCCCCTGCTCCTGCTCGCCGCCGGTCTGCTGGTCGCGGGAACCGTGATCGGCGACTGGCGCGCCCTGATCCTGGGCTGGCTCATCGCCTACGCCTCCCGCCGACTGACCCAGGCGGAGATCAAATGGGCGGTGGTCATCCTCCCCGGCCTCGCGCTCGCGGGCGGTGTCGTCTGGCTGTGGGGCAGGACGGAGGGCCGCTGGGGCACGCCCGTCCCCGAGGGCCACATGAACGACGCGATCTCCGAGACGTGGCCGTGGGTCGTCCGGGCCGCGGCCCTCACCACGGCCCTGTTCCTGGTCTGGCGCTCCCAGCGCCAACGCTGACCCGGCCCTTCCGGGGCTCAGCCCAGCGCCTCTGGGGCTCAGCCCAGCGCCTCCGGCTCAATCCAGCCCCTCCGGCGTTTGAGGAGCGGGGGTCCGGGGGCAGCGCCCCCGGGGACGGGACGGGAAGGGGCGGCGGGGGCGATCCAACCCGGGCGTCCGGTTGCGCTCACGGCGCTTGCCAGGTGCCGCTGCGCCCACCCGTGCCGCCCCAGCGGCACGACTGCCCGCAGCTACGAGCGGCGCGGCTGCCTGCGGCTATGGGTGGCACGGCTGCCTGCGGCTATGGGTGGCGCGGCTGCCCGCCGCAGGCGCTGGGTGGCCGACTGCCCGCAGCTGTGGGTGGCCGACTGCCCGCCGCAGGCGCTGGGCACAATGGCCCATATGGCCATCCCCACCCCGCTCCCGCCCACCGTCGGCTTCGACCTCGACATGACGCTCATCGACTCCCGGCCCGGCATCCGTGCCTGCTACCTGGCGCTGGCCGAGCGGACCGGGACGTACATCGACGCCGACCTCGCGGTCAGCCGGCTCGGGCCGCCGCTGGTGGACGAGCTGGCCAACTGGTTCCCGGCCGAGCGGGTCGAGGAGACGGCGGACCTGTACCGGGCGATGTACCCGACGTACGCCATCACCGCCACGCCCGCCCTGCCCGGCGCCCGTGAGGCGATGGCGGCCGTACGGGAGGCGGGCGGGCGGGCGATCGTCGTCACCGCCAAGTACGAGCCCAACGCCAAGCTGCACCTGGCCCACCTCGGGATCGAGCCGGACGCCGTGATCGGCGACCTGTGGGCCGAGCGGAAGGCGCTGGCGCTGCGCGAGCACGAGGCCACCGTCTACGTCGGCGACCACCTCGGCGACGTGCGCGGCGCACGCACCGCCGGCGCGCTGTCCGTCGCGGTCGCCACCGGCCCGTACGGTCCCGACGCGCTCCGCGAGGCCGGCGCGGACGTCGTCCTCACCGCTCTGACGGAATTCCCCCGGTGGTTTTCGGACTACTGCTCGGACAACTGACCGGAAACCGGCGCGGAAACCCGCTCCGCCCGCGCCCGGCGGCGGCCCGCCGCTACCGAACGCAGTACGCCCGCGCCCGCCATCAGGAATCCGACGGCCATGAACATGCTCAGCCCGAACATGTACGTCGGAAAGGGCGTCGTCCCGAGGAACAACGGGGCCACGGTGACCAGAGTGGCCACGGCGCCGACGAAGAAGACGATGCCACCGGCACGGACCAGGCCGTCACCGGGCACGGGGGAATTCGCTTGGGTTTTGTCACGCACCGGACCAGGGTAGTTCCCAGCGCGAAGGAACAACCCGGTGACGTCTTGTCACCGGCCTGAAGACCATTAGCCTTGTACCGGCGGGTCATCGGGCCCGCCCGAGTGCTATCAAGAGCCGATTTCCGAAGCAGTTTTCCCGACGAGTACGAGGACGAGGACAGACGTGCCCACCGGCAAGGTCAAGTGGTTCAACAGTGAGAAGGGCTTCGGCTTTCTCTCCCGTGACGACGGCGGCGACGTCTTCGTGCATTCCTCCGTCCTCCCCGCCGGAGTCGAAGCCCTCAAGCCGGGCCAGCGCGTCGAGTTCGGCGTGGTCGCCGGACAGCGCGGCGACCAGGCACTCTCCCTGACCATCCTGGACCCGACCCCGTCGGTCGCGGCGGCCCAGCGCAAGAAGCCGGACGAGCTGGCCTCCATCGTCCAGGACCTGACGACCCTGCTGGAGAACATCACGCCCCAGCTGGAGCGGGGCCGCTACCCCGACCGCGCAGCCGGCAAGAAGATCGCCGGCCTGCTCCGCGCGGTCGCCGACCAGCTGGACGTCTAGGACGCCGGATCCCCTACGGGAACCGCAGCGCGTCCGGGCCGAGGGGCGGCACCAGCCCCTCGGCCGCCGCGCGCGTGAGCAGCCCCCGTACGGCCGCGTACCCGTCCTCGCCGAGACCGGCCGTGAACTCGTTGACGTACAGCCCGATGTGCTGGTCGGCGACGGCCGGGTCCATCTCCTGGGCGTGCTCCATGACGTACGGGCGCGACACCTCGGGCTCGTCCCAGGCCATCCGCACCGACGTCCGGACGGAGTCGGCGAGCCGCGTCAGCGCCTCCTCGCCCAGCGACCGCTTCGCGATGATCGCGCCCAGCGGGATCGGCAGCCCGGTGGTCCGCTCCCAGTGCTCACCCATGTCGGCCAGCCGGTGCAGCCCGTAGTTCTGATACGTGAAGCGCGCCTCGTGGATGACGAGTCCCGCGTCGACCTTCCCGTCCCGTACGGCGGGCATGATCTCGTGGAACGGCATCACGACGATCTTCCCGACCCCGCCCGCCCGTCGCCCACCACCGCCCTCGACCGAGGGCCCTTCGGGCCCGCCCCCCTTGATTCCGACGACGTCCGCCGCCCACAGCCGGAACAGCAGGTACGCCGTCGACCGTTCGCTCGGCACGGCGACCGTACGGCCGGTCAGGTCCGTCCCGGCCTCCCGGGTCAGCACCAGCGGCCCGCAGCCCCGCCCCAGCGCGCCCCCGCAGGGCAGCAGGGCGTACGTGTCGAGGACGTACGGCAGCACCGCGTACGACACCTTCAGCACGTCCAGTTCACCGCGCTCGGCCATGCCGTTGGTGAGGTCGATGTCGGCGAACGTCACGTCGACGGCGGGCGCGCCGGGGACGCGGCCGTGGGCGAGGGCGTCGAAGACGAAGGTGTCGTTCGGGCAGGGGGAGTAGGCGATCCGCAGCCGCTGCTGCTCACTGGTGGTCATGCTGAATCCAACTCTCCAGGACGGGCGCGAGCTTCCCGAAGCCCTCGGTGAGGGCCGTCAGGGCGTCGCCGATGCGCCAGGCGGCGCGGTCGCGCGGGCCGACGGGGTTCGACACCGCCCGCACCTCCAGTACGGGCCGCCCCTGTGCGGCGGCCGCCTCGGCCACGCCGAAGCCCTCCATGCCCTCGGCGAGGGCGTCCGGGTGCCGGGCCCGCAGTTCGGCGGCACGATCGGCGGTGCCGGTGACGGTGGAGACGGTGAGGACGGTGCCGGAGCGGGCGCCCGTCACGCGAACGGCCTCCCGCACGAGTGATCCGGGGGAGTGGTGCGCGACGCGCCCGAAGCCCAGTTCGGTGACGGGGAGGAAGCCGTCCGCGGTCTCGGCGCCGAGATCGGCCACGGCGATCGTGCGGGAGACGACGAGCGAGCCGACCGGCGCTTCGGGCTGGAAGCCCCCGCCGATACCGGCGCAGACGACGAGACGGTAGGGGGTGCCGTCGAGTGCGGCGGCGGTGAGCGCGGCGGCGGTGGAGGCGGCGGCCGAGGCGGGGCCGACGCCGGCGGCCACCAGATCGCACCCGCCGTCCGTCCGGACCAGGCTCACCCCGGGGAGGCGCACCTGCTTCGCCGCCCCCGGGAACGCCCCGGCCACCGCGTCCCGCTCGACGGGGACCGCGGTGGCCACGAGGACGCGTGACGACGACGTGATCAGTCGTCCTCCTTCTTCAGCCGGAAGGACCACAGACCCGTGGTCGACTTCTCACCCTCCTTGATCGACACCAGGGTCGAGTCGCCCTGGGCGCCGTACTGGGCGTTGAAGAACACACTGCCCGGGATGACCTGGTAGGTCTTCTTGCTGGAGTCGACCAGCGGCTGACCGTTCATCAGGATGGTCCAGCCGTTGTCGGCGATGTCCGGGTCGACGCCGAAGCGCACGCTCTCGGTGGGGTCGACGGTGATCTCGTCGATGCCCTTGTCCTTCAGGCACTCGTTGAGCGTCTCGGTGGTCAGGGCCTCGCCCTCGCCACCGCAGGTGGCCTCCGAGCTCACCGAGTCGCTGCCCACCGTGAGGGTGGCCATCGACGTCGGCTTGTCACAGGCGGCCAGGACGAGCAGTCCGGCGGATACGGCGCCGGCGGCGGCGACGGCGCGGCGGCGTCGCACAGCGGATTGCAACGTGGTCATGGGCGAAGGCTATCGGGCACGCGTGTCCCTCTCCCCATGCGGGGGTACGGCGTGGCCGCGCCGTTACGCCACCCGCGCCCGCCCCGCGTTCCCCTGCCGGGCCGAACGGACCAGCCCGCGGACCGTGGTCAGCCAGCCCGCGGCGACGATCGTCGCGCCCACCGCCAGCCCCAGCGCGCCGATCAGCGGCATCGCGATGCCGATCGCGCCGCCCAGCACCCACGACATCTGCAGCAGCGTCTCCGAGCGCGCGAACGCCGACGTCCGCACCAGCTCGGGCACGTCCCGCTGGATCAGCGCGTCCAGCGACAGCTTGGCCAGCGCCTGCGCGAACCCGGCGATCGCGGCGAGACACGCCACCAGGACCGCGCCGAAGAACGCGGCGGCCAGGATCGCCGCGCTCACGACACACGCCACCACCGTCACGATGATGATCTCCGGGGCGCGCGACCGCAGCGACGCCCCGACCGCCGTACCGAGCGCGTTGCCCGCGCCCGCCGCCACGCCCACTATGCCGAGCGACACCGCGGCGCTCTGACCCGTCATCGGGTGGTCGCGCAGGAGGAAGGCGAGGAAGAAGATCAGGAAGCCGGTGAGGCAGCGGATGGAGGCGTTGGCGCCGAGCGCGTGGGTGACGGCCGGGCCGACCGTGCGCAGCCCGGGGCGTTTCTCCGTCCTGCGGTGCGGGCCGTGCAGGTGCCGCTCGTCGGCGGCGAGCAGCGCCACGTCCTCGCCCTTGGCGGAGTCCACCTTCGGCGGCAGCCGGAAGGACAGGAACATCCCGGCCACGAAGATCAGGAACGCCCCGTACAGCGGCCAGCGCGGCCCGACCTGTTGCAGGCCCGCGCCGATCGGCGCGGCGATCCCGGTCGCCAGCAGCCCGCCGAGCGTCACCCGCGAGTTCGCCTTCACCAGGGAGAAGGCGGGCGGCAGCAGCCGGGGCACGACCGCGCTCCGGACCACCCCGTACGCCTTCGACGAGACCAGCACGCCCAGCGCCGCCGGATACAGCTCCAGTCCGCCGGTGACGACCGCGCCGGACAGCACCAGCGCGAGCAGGGCCCGGGCGAGCATCGCGCCGGCCATGGCGGCGCGGCGGCCGTGCGGGAGGCGGTCGAGGAGCGGGCCGATCACCGGGGCGAGGAGGGTGAACGGCGCCATGGTGATGGCGAGGTAGAGGGCGACGCGTCCGCGCGCCTCGTCGGTCGGCACCGAGAAGAACACCGTGGACGCCAGTGCGACCGTGATCATGACGTCGCCGGCGCCGTTCACGCCGTGCAGTTCGATCAGCTTGCCGAGCCCGGACTCCCCCGCGCCGTGCGCGTGGGTCGCCCGGCGGATCCCCCGCGCGGTTCCGGTCACCGGCAGGTGCAGGGCACGCCCGAACGCGCGAAGACGACCGCCCGCCCGGCTCGTCCCGAAGCGTCGGCCGCTGTCCCTGCCCCCTTTCGGCCCACCGGTTCCGGTGGCGCCCTGGGGTGTCCTCGCGGTAGCCACGACGCCATAGTGCCCCGAGAAGGCGGTGTGTAATGCCGTATCGCCGTGGACGCCGCCCGGGTGCGGCTGTACGGCGGAACGCCGGAAGCCGACGGGAACACGTCAGCGGAGGCAGCCGGGCGTCCCCCGGAAACCGGCGCGCGGGACTCCGTAACAACCGTCGGTGTAGGCCCAGCGCACGGGAGAAGGTAGCGTGCGTATCTCAGCCATCCCGCAGAATGGATGGAGGCGCGCCCGAGCACGTTGCGGCGCGGACGTCGACGCGGTCCCACGGTCCGCTCCGTCCGCCCCCCGCGCTGGGAGTGGCGCACTCGTGAGACGGCGTAGGAGAGAAGCGATACCTGTGAGCGCAGCGACAACGCGAAGCCGCACCCCCGACCGCCTGTGCGCCGAGGCCGTCGACCTCGCCCGTGCCGCAGCCGAGGAGGCCGCCGCACCCGGGGTCGTGGGCGAGCACGAAGGCCTGGTCTCCGAGGGCGACCGCGTCGTCACCCACTTCTTCGGCTGCCACGAGCCCGGCTACCGCGGCTGGCGCTGGGCCGTCACCGTCGCCCGCGCCTCCCGCGCCAAGATCGTCACGGTCGACGAGGCGGTGCTGCTGCCCGGCCCCGACGCGGTCCTCGCACCGGAGTGGGTGCCGTGGAGCGAGCGGCTGCGCCCCGGCGACATGGGCCCCGGCGACCTCCTCCCCACCGAGGCCGAGGACCTGCGCCTGGAGCCCGGCTACTCCGGCGAGGAGGAGCCGCCGCCGAGCTCCGCGGTGTCCGGTGAGATGGCCGACCTGGTGGAGGCGGAGGACGCCGAGGTCACGGAGGGCACCCCGGCCCACCTGGCGGTGGTCCCGTCCCGCGGCACGATCGCGGCGGTCGCCGAGGAACTCGGCATGCGCCGCGCCCGGGTCCTGTCCCGCTACGGCCTGCACACCGCCGCCGACCGCTGGGAGGAGTCGTTCGGCGCGAAGACCCCGATGGCGCAGGCGGCCCCCGCGTCGTGCGTCTCGTGCGGCTTCCTCACCCCCATCGGCGGCTCGCTGGGCCAGGCGTTCGGGGTGTGCGCCAACGAGTTCTCCCCGGCCGACGGCCACGTCGTCTCCCTGGCCTACGGCTGCGGCGGCCACTCCGAGGCCGCGGTCATGCCGAAGCCCCCGCAGCCGGCCCCGCCGGTCATCGACGAGACCCGCGTCGACCCGTTCCCCCTCCGTCCGTCCCCCGACTCCGGCTCGGTCCCGGCGACGGAGGACACGTCGGAGGCGGAGCTGGGGCACTCGTAGGGCGTCCTCACAGGTTGTCCCCCCAGCCGCCCTGGACCATGGTCTGGAACGCCCACCTCCCGTCCCGCTTGAGCAGGATGTCGGCGTAGCGGAGCCGCTGGGACTCGCCGTCGGCGGTCATGGTCGAGTCCGTGAAGACCACGGCCATCGAGGGGGACAGGAACACCGGGGTCCGGGTGGACTCGAAGGTGATGTCCTGGTCCCCCTCGCCCATCACGTGGGTCATGACCGTGACGTACTGCTCCCGGTCCCACTGCGCCGACCGCCCGTCTCCCGCGGAGTCGTCACTCACGAGGTTGAGCGGAAACACGGCCAGGTCCGCCATGCGCTCGACGTCGCGCTTCCCGCTCGCCGCGTCGTACTCGGCGAACCAGGCGTCGAGGCTCGCGCGGTCCTCGGTGGTCGGGATGTATCCGGTGTCGGGGAGGTAGGTCATACGGGCTCCTTCGGCGATGGCTAGTCAAGTTTGTCTAGTGGGCGACGAGGAAGTGTCTACCTCTCGCGGGAACTAGTCAAACTTTACTGGCGATTTCCCTGATGTGACCTGGGTCACATCGGGGATGAGGGGGTGGGGGCGGGGCGGCCCGCTGCTCACTGCTCGCCGGGTCCGTTCGGCCGTGGCGTGGTCCTGGCGGACGAGCCGAAGGGTCCGGGGCCGTGCTGGAGGATGTGGCGCATCGCCACGCGGGGCGGGCTGACCATGGGTTCTTCTCCCTCGCGTCCTTGTTCGGGAAGGTGTCGACGGCACCGGAGCTTCAGAACGTGGGTTCCGGTGCCGCAGCGGATGACCTGGGCCCACACGGTCTTGGACGCGCGTGGTCGGTGGTCGACACGGGGCCGGCAAGTGAGTGCCTTGCCGAAAACCGTGAGCGGTCGGCGAGGGAGTGTCACATGGGTGCTCGGATGAGCGGCGTGTGGACAGTGGCGGCCGGAGTGTGCACGTATCGCGGAATGCGACGTGTCCAGGGGCGGGTCGGCGTCACCTTTCCGTACCCGGCGCCGGAGTCCGGGACGCCGACGGTTCCGTTGGGGTGAGGCGCAGTTCGGCCCAGACGGTCTTGCGCGGGAAGCGGCCCCCGGTCACACCCCAGCGGTCCGCGAGCGCCTCGACCAGCAGCAGGCCACGGCCGGATTCGGCGTCGGGAGAGGCCGGTTGCGGCCGGGGGAGCCGTTCGCCCCGGGTGTCGGTGACCTCGATGCGGAGGGTGTCGGCGACGACGTAGAGCGTCAGCCGGAAGTCCCGCCCCTGTACGCGGCCGTGCGTCGCCGCGTTGGCGGTGAGCTCCGCGATGATCTGGCGGGCCGGATCCACCGGCAGCCCCCAGGAACGCAGTCGGTCTGCTCCCAGCTGCCGGGCGAGACGGGCGCCGCGCGGTGTGGGGGAGAGCTGCGCGCTGAAGTTGCGGACGGGGAGCGCGGGTTCGGCGGTTTGCTGATTCACATCACTCAGCGTGGCCGGATCCGCCTACCTTGGTTGGTGACTCAGCGCGTGCGTACGGTCACTGTCCGGTGGTTGTCCGGTGCTGTCGGGGCTGTTCCGACGGTTGGTATGAGCAGGACGCCGGGGTGCGTCACGGACGGTTCAGAGGGAGAGGTGCGGCATGACGGCGGTCGAGGCGGAGGCGGGTCGGCTCAAGGAAGAGGCGGACGAACCCGGTTGGGAGGTGGACCCGGACGACGAGTGGGGCGTCGCGGTCATCACGACCGTCGGACGGCAGCTGAAGCTGCGCCGCGAGGCGATGGGGATGCGGGCCGCCGAGTTCGGACGGATCGTCGGGTACGGCGAGGACATGGTCTACAAGATCGAGGGCGGCAAGCGGATCCCCCGCCAGGAGTTCCTGGACAAGGCGGACGAGGTCCTGGGCGCGGGCGGGCTCATCGCGGCGGCCTGGGAGGACGTGAAGAAGGTCCGGTAGAGCAGCTACAGCGGTGGCAACGACGGCAACTCCTGCGTCGAGCTGGCCCTCACCCCCGGCACCGTCCATGTCCGTGACTCCAAGGACGCCGCGGGTCCTCGCCTCGCCTTCACCCCCGACACCTGGGCGCGCTTCATCCCGTACGCGTCCGAGGGCTGATCGCCGAAAGCGACCCCGAGGGCGGCGCGGGGCCGTCCTCGGGGTCGCTCGGGTGTTGCCGTGTGCGCGGTTGGTCAGACCGTCACGCCGTTGGCGCGCAGGAACTTCGCCGGGTCCACGGCGGAGCCGTAGTTCGGGGTGGTGCGGATCTCGAAGTGCAGGTGCGGACCGCTGGAGTTGCCGGTGTTGCCGGACAGGGCGATCTTCTGGCCGGTCTTGACGATCTGGCCGATCTTCACGTTCACCTGCGACAGGTGGGCGTACTGGGAGTACGTGCCGTTGCCGTGCTTGACGACGATCGCGTTGCCGTAGGCGGGGCCGTCACCGGCGCCGTTGGGGCCGGCCTTGACGACGGTGCCGCCGTGCGTGGCCATGACCGGGGTGCCGGTGGGGACGGCGTAGTCCTGACCGGAGTGCTTGGACGCCCACATGCCGCCGTTCTGGGCGAAGCTCGCGGACAGCTTGTAGCTCTTGACCGGGGAGACCCAGGAGGCCGTGGCCTTCTTGGCGACGGCCTGCGCCTGGGCGGTGGTGGCGGCGCCGGGCGCGGCCGTGTTCTCGGCGGCGACCGCGGCCCCGACTCCCAGGACGACCGTGGCGCCCATACCGGCGGCCAGGACGGCGGCGCGGGCCTGGGTCAGGGACGTACGGGGGAGACGGGACGTGACGCGCTGGAGCATGGAGACCTCATGGGTGAGGGGACGGGGAAGGCCATCGGCGGAACGGGGTCCGTGCCGTGATGGCTGTTCCTTGGTAACCGGAGCCGGTCAAAAGCCGCAAAGGTGTGACCTACGACGAAAGGTCGTACTCCAGGCGTGAGACGCACGTCTCTTGACGATCAGCCCAGACGGGGTGAAACCCCCCATTTCAAGCCGATCGGTCGGCTATGTGCGCCAAATGTCCCTTTTGGTTTCAATGACTTTTCCACTAGTCCGGTTAGTACCGGACATTTCCCCTGTGCCGCTTGTCACCAGGAGCCCGGTCCGGGAGCCCGGTGAGTGTGGCGTGCGTCTCCGGTTCCTCCTCCCCGGTCAGCCGCCCAGCACCTCCAGCGACACCCACAGCGCCACCGTCGACGCCACCAGCGCCGTCGGGACGGTGGCCAGGCCCAGCAGGGTGAAGCGCCTGAGGCTGACCTCGTGGGCGTGGTGGTGGGCGATGCGGCGCCACAGGAGGGTGGCCAGGGAACCCGCGTAGGTGAGGTTCGGGCCGATGTTGACGCCCAGCAGGACCGCGAGGACCGCGCCGGGGCCGGACGGTGCGGCCAGGGGGACGAGGGCGAGGACCGCGGGCAGGTTGTTGATCAGGTTGGCGAGCAGCGCCGCCAGGCCCGCGACCGCCAGCAGGGCCGGCAGCGACGTGCCGTCGGGGAGGACGGCGCCGAGCGCCTCGCCCAGGCCGTGGTCCAGGACCGCCCGCACGACCACGCCGAGGGCCAGGACGAACGCCAGGAACGGCAGGTCGGCGGCGCGGAGGATCGCGGCCGGGGTGGTGCGGCGGCGCGCCAGGGCGCGTACGGCCAGCACGGTCGCGCCGGCCGCCGCCGCCCACGCCGGGTCGATGCCGAGTGCGGACGCCACGGCGAACCCGGCCAGCGTGGCGGCCACGGTCACCAGGGCGAACAGGGGCGGTTTCGCCGGCTTCTCCGGCACCTCCGGTGCGGTGGGTGCCGCGTCCAGGTCGGCGGCGAAGAAGCGGCGGAAGACGGCGTACTCCACGGCGATCGCCGCCAGCCACGGCAGGGTCATCAGCAACGCGAAGCGGGTGAAGCTCAGCCCCGTGGCGGTGAACGCGAGCAGGTTCGTCAGGTTCGACACCGGCAGCAGCAGGGACGCCGTGTTCGACAGGTGCGCGCCGGCGTAGACGTGGGGGGCCGGCCGGGCGCCCATGCGGGTGGCGGTGGCGAACACCACCGGCGTCAGCAGGACCACGGTGGCGTCCAGGCTGAGCGCGGCGGTGATCAGCGAGGCGAGGGCGAAGACCGCGCCCAGCAGCCTGCGCGGCCGGTGGCGGGACCAGTGGGCCATCCAGGTCCCGCAGGCGTGGAAGAGACCCTCGTCGGCGCAGAGCCTGGCGAGCACCAGCACGGCGGCGAGGAAGCCGATCACCGGCCCGAGCCGGACGGCCTCCTCGCGCACCGCCGCCAGGGGGATCGCACCGGTCGCGATCACGACGCCGGCCGCGGGCACCGCGAACGCCGCCTCCGGCCAGCGGAAGGGACGGACCACGGCACACACCAGCACCACGGCCAGCGCGGCGACGGACAGCGATTCGAGCAGCACAGCCCCGATCATCCCCAGGGGGCTGCGGGACGCGGACACCGCGTCCCCGGGATGTCGGGGGACGGTACCTTCGACCTCACGCCGATCCGGGCCGATGAGGAGAGTCAACGTGAGCAAGTTCGTGCGGCCCGCCGCCGAGGGCGCCGACCCGTTCGGTACGGCGCGTCTGCGGCGCGGGGTCCTGGACGCCTGGGTCACCAGCCCCGCCCGCTTCCGTGAGGACGCCAACGCCGAGGAGGACCTCGTCCTCGGCGGCTACCGGGACCGCCTCGTCGTCGAACTCGCCCAGAACGCCGCCGACGCCGCCGCCCGGGCCGGTGTGCCGGGACGGCTGCGGCTCACCCTGCGCGACGGGGTCCTCGTCGCCGCCAACACCGGGGCCCCGCTGGACGCGGCCGGTGTCGAGTCGCTGTCCACGCTGCGGGCCTCCGCCAAGCGGGACGCCCCGGACCGGTCCGTGGGCCGGTTCGGCGTCGGCTTCGCCGCCGTCCTCGCCGTCACCGACGAGCCCGCCGTCGTCGGGCGGCACGGCGGGGTCCGCTGGTCGCTGGCCGAGGCGCGGGAGCTCGCGGGGGACACCGCCCGGCACAGTCCCGGCCTGGGTGACGAGATCCGGCGGCGTGACGGGCACGTGCCCCTGCTCCGGCTTCCGTTCGCCGCCGAGGGCACCGCGCCCGGCCCGTACGACACGGCCGTCATCCTCCCGCTGCGCGACACCGCCGCCACCGACCTCGCCGAGCGGCTGCTGCACGCCGTCGACGACGCCCTGCTGCTCGCCCTGCCCGGGCTGGAGGAGGTCGTCGTCGAGATCGGGGACGCGGAGCCCCGTACCGTCAGCCGCCGCGGCGAGGACGGACTCGTCGTCGTCGAGGACTCCCTCCCCCACTCTCGGCTTCGCTCGAGCGGGGGGACCCCCACCGGCGTCACCCGCTGGCGCACCGCCCTCGCGCACGGCCCGCTCACCCCCGATCTGCTCGCCGACCGGCCGGTCGAGGAGCGGCTGCGCCCCCACTGGTCGGTCACCTGGGCCGTTCCCGTGGACCCCGACGGGGGCCCCGCCCGGCCCCGCACCAGCGCCGTCGTGCACGCCCCCACCCCCAGCGACGAGCCGCTCGGCGTGCCCGCGCTGCTCATCGCCTCCTTCCCGCTGGACTCCACCCGCCGGCACGCCGCCCCCGGCCCGCTCACCGACTTCCTCGTGCAGCGCGCCGCCGACGCCTACGCCGGGCTCCTCGCCGACTGGCGCCCGGTGACCGCCGGGATCATCGACCTGGTGCCGGGCCCGCTCGGCAAGGGCGAACTGGACGGCGCCCTGCGCCGGGCGATCCTCGAACGGCTGCCCCGTACGTCCTTCCTCCCGCCGGCCGTCGGGCCGCGCGGGCAGGACGGCGACTCCGAACTGCCGGAGTCGCTGCGGCCCCGGGACGCCGAGGTCGTCGAAGGCGCGGGGGCCGACACCGTACGGGTGCTGGCCGAAGTCCTCCCCACCCTCCTGCCCGCCGGTCTCGAACGCCGCGTCGAGCTGCGCACCCTGGGCGTGGCGCGCGTCCCGCTCACCGACGCGATCGACCGGCTGGCCGGTCTGGAGAAGTCCCCCGACTGGTGGCGGCGGCTGTACGACAGCCTCGCCGGGGTCGACCCGGACCGGCTCTCCGGGCTGCCGGTGCCGCTGGCCGACGGCAGGACGACGATCGGGCCCCGGCAGGTGCTGCTGCCCACCCCCGACTCGGCCTCCCTCGACGCGGAACTCCTCGCCCGGCTCGGGCTCAAGGTCGCCCACCCGGACGCCGCCCACCCCCTCCTGGAGAAGCTCGGCGCGCTCCCCGCCACCCCGCGCGCCGTCCTCACCACCCCGCAGGTGCGGGCCGCCGTCGCCGCCTCGCTCGACGACGAGGGCGGGGTGAACTGGGAGGAGGACGTCCCGGACGCCGAGGAACTCGCCGACACCGTGCTCGGCCTGGTGCGCGACGCCGGGCTCGAACCCGGCGACGAGCCCTGGCTGGGCGCCCTCGCCCTGCCCGATGAGGACGGCGAACTCTCCCCGGCCTGCGAGCTGGTCTTCCCCGGCGGACCGTTCGCCCAGGTCATGCGCGAGGGCGAACTCGCCGCAGTGGACGGTGAACTGGCCGAGCGGTGGGGCGAACAGCCGCTGGCCGCCTGCGGGGTGCTGGTGGACTTCGCGCTGATCCGCGCCACCGACGTCGTCCTCGACCCCGACGAGCTGGAGCCCCGCGAAGGGGACTTCGCCGAACCCGACGACGCCGGTCTGCTGGACGCCGTGGACGTGTGGAGCGAGGACGTCCTCGACCGCTTCCCGGACAGCCCCGTCCCGCCCGTCGCCACCGAGATCGTCGCCGTGCGCGACCTCGACCTCGTCGACGACGACCGCTGGCCGCAGGCCCTCGCCCTGCTGTCGCGGCCCCCGCTGCGCGACGCGCTCATCCAGCCGGTGCGGATCCTGCTGCACGACGGCACCCACGAAACCGTCCGGCCGTACACCGCCTGGTGGCTGCGCGGGCACCCGGTGATCGGCGGGCGCCGCCCCGCCGGCCTGCGCGCGGCCGGCGGCGACCCGCTGCTGCGGGGCCTGTACGACGAGGCCGACGCGACCGGGTTCGAGGACGAGCAGGTGCTGCGGGCGCTGGGCGTACGGACCTCGGTGGCCGCCCTCCTCGACGAGCCCGGCGGCGCGGCGGAGCTGCTGGACCGCCTCGCCGACCCCGACCGTCCCGTCACGGCCGCCCAACTGCACGCCCTGTACGGCGCGCTGGCCGAACTGGATCCCGAACAGGTGACCCTGCCGGACGACCTGCGGGCCGTGGTCGACGGCCGGGTCGAGGTGGTGGACGCCGCCGACGCGGTGGTCGTCGACTCGCCCGACCTGCTGCCGTTCACGTCCGGTGTGCCGCTGCTGCCGGTGCGGCCGGCGCGGGCCGCCGAGCTGGCCGAGCTGTTCCAAGTGCGGCGGCTGAGCGAGTCCGTCACCGGCGAGGTGGACTCCGAGGGCACGGAGCACGACGTACCGGACGCGGTGCGGGTGCTGCTGGGGCCGGGCACCCCGGCGTCGTACGTCGAGCACGAGGAACTCGTCGTCGACGGCGTGGAGATCGACTGGCGCCTGACGGACGACGGTGTGCTGCACGCCGCGACGCTGGAGGGCGTGGCCGCGGGCCTCGCCTGGGCGGCGGGCCAGTGGCCCCGGCGCTTCGAGGTGGCGGCCCTGCTGGAAGACCCGTCCCGCACGCAGGAGTTGGCCCGGGACCGCTGGTTCGACTGAGCCCGACGACGGCCGCACATTTGTTTCACTTCTCGTACAACCATTTGGGCGAGTGGTGTATCTGATCATGCGAGTCAACAGACTCCATGGTCATTCGGGGCCCCGCGCCGACGACCGGTCGTGGAACACGATCAGAGCCGGGGCCCCTGTCTTCACGTGGGGAACACATGCGATTCCGCGCCACCGTGGCCGCCGTCTCCGGCGCCCTGGCCCTGTCCGCCCTCGCCGTCCCGGCCGCCCACGCCGACGACTCCGAGGGAGACACCAAGATCTCCAACGTGGTGGTCAACGGCGGCAAGTCCGTCGTCGTCGGCCCCACCACCGCCAAGAAGGTCACCGTGACCTTCACCGTCACCGACAACTCCGGTGCCGACTGGGCACAGGCCATCCTGTACCACGGCTCGAGCATCGAGGAGTCCGACAGCGGAGCGGTCGCCGACACCAGCGACGGCGAGGCCAAGTGCACCAAGGTCGACGCCACGACGTCGACCTGCACGTCCCCCTTCACCCTGGACCCGGGCGAGAACCTGATCAACTCGGTCGCCGGCACCTGGAAGGTGTGGGCCATCGCCACGGCGAAGGACTACGACTTCACGCAGAAGGACAACGCCAAGAGCTTCAAGGTCCAGCGCGCCTCCAAGCTCACCGTCAACGCCTCCCCCGAGCCGGTGAAGAAGGGCAAGACCATCACCGTCACGGGCAAGCTGACCCGGGCCAACTGGGAGACCGGCACGTACGCCGGTTACTCCGGCCAGTCGGTGAAGCTGCAGTTCCGCAAGAAGGGCTCCAGCACCTACAGCACGGTCAAGACCATCAAGACCAACTCCAAGGGCGAGCTGAAGACCACGGTCAAGGCCTCCGCCGACGGCTACTACCGCTACTCCTTCGCGGGCACCTCGACCACCCCGGCGGTCAACGCGACGGGTGACTTCATCGACGTGAAGTAAGCACCTCAGCGCTAAGCGGGAACGCGGCGGTCCACCCACCTCCACAGGAGTTCCAGGGTGGCCGCCGCCACCACCGCGATGCCGGTCGCGACCCACGGCATGGTCATGCCGACCAGCCTCAGCGCGAAGAACTCCTGCAACCACGGCACCACCAGCACCAGCAGGAACCCAGCCCCCATCGCCGCGACCAGGCCGATCCGCCACCAGGTGTACGGCCGGGCGATGATCGCCAGCACCCAGATCGAGATCAGGAACAGCGTCAGCGTCGCCGCGCTCGTCTCCGCGTCCAGCGCGCCCGCACCGGTGTAGTGCTCCCGTGCGACCAGGTACGACGCGAACGTCGCCAGTGCGGCCAGCACCCCGCCCGGGATCGCGTACCGCATGACCCGCCGCACGAAGTTCGGCCGGGCGCGTTCCCTGTTGGGGGCGAGGGCGAGGAAGAACGCCGGGACGCCGATGGTGAGCGTGGACAGCAGCGTCAGATGGCGCGGCAGGAACGGGTACTCCACCTGCGAGACCACCACCAGCACCGCCAGCAGCACCGAGTACACCGTCTTCACCAGGAACAGCGTCGCGACCCGGGTGATGTTGCCGATCACCCGCCGCCCCTCCGCCACCACCGACGGCAGCGTGGCGAAGCTGTTGTTCAGCAGCACGATCTGGGCGACCGCCCGCGTGGCCTCCGAACCGGAGCCCATCGCCACGCCGATGTCGGCGTCCTTCAGCGCGAGCACGTCGTTCACGCCGTCCCCGGTCATCGCGACCGTGTGGCCCTTCGACTGGAGCGCGCCCACCATGTTCCGCTTCTGCTGCGGGGTGACCCGCCCGAACACCGTGCCCTGATCGAGCGCCTCGGCCATCCCGTCCCGGTCGGCGGGCAGCCGGCGCGCGTCCACCGTCGTACCGGACAGACCCAGCTTGGACGCGACCGCCCCGACCGACACCGCGTTGTCCCCGGAGATGACCTTGGCGCGGACGTTCTGCTCGGCGAAGTAGCGCAGGGTGTCGGCCGCGTCGGGGCGCAGCCGCTGCTCCAGCACCACCAGCGCGGTCGGCCGTACGCCCTCGGCGGCTCCGGGGTCGTCGACGTCCACGCCGTCACGGGCGCGGGCGAGCAGCAGCACCCGCAGTCCCCGCTCGTTCATCCGCTCGGTGTCGGCCAGCGCCGGGTCGTCGGGGTCCAGCAGCACGTCGGGCGCTCCCAGCAGCCAGGTGACGGACGTGCCGGGGCCCTCGTCGAACGTGGCGCCGCTGTACTTGCGGGTGGAGGAGAAGGGCAGGGTGTCGGTGAGGCGCCACTCCCGCGTGTGCGGATACGCGTCGATGACCGCCTGCAGGGAGGCGTTCGGGCGGGGGTCCGCCGCACCCAGCGCGCCCAGCACCTCGCGCACGTACGTCCCGTCGCCGTCGCCGAGCACCCGCAGCTCGGTGACGTCCATGCCGCCCTCGGTGAGCGTGCCGGTCTTGTCCAGGCAGACCGTGTCGACGCGGGCCAGCCCCTCGATCGCGGGCAGCTCCTGCACCAGGCACTGCTTGCGCCCCAGCCGGATCACCCCGATCGCGAAGGCGACGGAGGTGAGCAGCACCAGCCCCTCGGGGACCATCGGCACGATCCCGCCGACCGTGCGGGCGACCGAGTCCTTCAGCTCGTTGTCCTTGACCACCAGCTGGCTGATGATCAGACCGATCGCGGTCGGGACCATCATCCACGTCACGTACTTGAGGATGGTGGAGATGCCCGAGCGCAGCTCGGAGTGGACCAGCGTGAACCGGGACGCCTCCTCGGCGAGCTGCGCCGCGTACGCCTCGCGCCCCACCCGGGTCGCCTGGAAGGAGCCGCCGCCCGCGACGACGAAGCTGCCGGACATGACCTGGTCCCCGGGCCGCTTCACCACGGGGTCGGCCTCGCCGGTGAGCAGCGACTCGTCGATCTCCAGGCCGTCCGCCTCGACGCACACCCCGTCGACGACGACCTTGTCCCCCGGCCCGACCTCGATCAGGTCGTCCAGCACGATCTCGGAGGTGCCGACCTCCGCGGCCGTCCCGTCCCGGCGCACCGTGGGCCGTACCTCGCCGATCACCGCGAGGGAGTCGAGGGTCTTCTTCGCCCGCCACTCCTGGACGATGCCGATGCCGGTGTTGGCGAGGATCACGAAGCCGAACAGGCTGTCCTGGATGGGCGCGACGATCAGCATGATCACCCAGAGCACGCCGATGATCGCGTTGAACCGGGTGAGGACGTTCGCGCGGACGATCTCGGCCAGGGACCGGCTGCTGCGCACCGGTACGTCGTTGACCTGCCCGCGCGCCACTCGTTCGGCCACTTCCGCGGCCGTCAGACCGGTCACCGGTGAGGTGACCCCGGCGGGTCGCACGCCGTCGACCCGGTCGTCCGCCTCGAGATGCGTCATGCATTCGACGGTACGGGCGGATCCGGGGGGCCACCCACCCGATCGGGGGAAGATCCGACCTGGGGAGGACGGCCGTAGTGCCGTGGTCGTACGGCGGTGGCGCGGAGGCCGGCCGGGGTCAGTCGGCCGGTGGGGAGCGGAAGCCGGCCGGGGTCAGCCGGCCGACGGGGAGCCGCGATCCGGCGGGCTCAGTCGGCCGACGGGGCGGGGGAGCGGTCCGGCTCCGGCGCCTCGGCCGTCCGCGCCCGCCGGATCGCGGCGTCGCGCCTGCGGACGTACCAGATGCCGATGAAGCCGAGCCCGCCGCCGGCCAGGCAGGTCCACAGCCACCAGGTGTGGCCGTGGTCGTCGAACCAGCCGTAGAACGGCAGCTGGACCAGGAACAGGGCGAACCAGACGATCGTGCCGCCGATGATGGTGGCGACCACGGGGCCCTCCAGGGGCTCCGGCGCCTCGTGCTTGGGGGTCCACTTCGCCATGCGGACAAGCTTACGAGGCCCGGCACGTGACGGGGACCGCACGGGACCACATGGTTCTACGCGCGGAGATAGCGTGGACGACGTTATATGTTCATACTGAATCCGTTTGTCTCTGACCGCTTTTATTCGTAGAAAACACCAAAGGGCTTCGGGGGGCGCCCGCCGGTGATGAGGTCTTTGCATGTCCACGTCGGCCACCACCAAGGCCCCCACCCCCGAGCAGCCGGGGTCAGGTGCCGCGTCCGGCGCCCTCGACCGCTACTTCCGGATCTCCGAGCGCGGCAGCACCCTGTCCCGTGAGGTCCGCGGCGGTTTCGCCACCTTCTTCGCCATGGCGTACATCATCGTGCTGAACCCGATCATCCTGGGCAGCGCGAAGGACATGTACGGCAACCAGCTCGACAACGGCCAGCTGGTCACCGCGACCGCCCTGACGGCGGCGTTCACCACGCTGCTCATGGGCGTCATCGGCAACGTCCCGATCGCGCTGGCCGCCGGTCTCGGCGTGAACTCGGTCGTCGCGCTCCAGCTCGCGCCGCGCATGTCGTGGCCGGACGCCATGGGCATGGTGGTGCTGGCCGGCTTCGTCGTGATGCTGCTGGTCGCCACCGGTCTGCGCGAGCGCGTGATGAACGCCGTCCCGCACGGTCTGCGCAAGGCCATCGCCATCGGCATCGGCCTGTTCATCATGCTGATCGGTCTGGTCGACTCCGGTTTCGTCACCCGTATGCCGGACGCCGCCCAGACCACCGTCCCGCTCCAGCTCGGCACCGGCGGTCACCTCACCGGCTGGCCGGTGCTCGTCTTCATCCTCGGCGCGCTGCTGACGCTGGCGCTGATCGTGCGCCGGGTGCCGGGCGCGATCCTCATCTCGATCGTCGCGATGACGGTCGTCGCGGTGGTCATCAACGCCGTCGCCGACATCCCGTCCTGGGGCCTGACGACGCCGACCTGGCCCGGCAACCCGGTCGCCACCCCCGACTTCGGTCTGATCGGCGAGGTCAGCCTGTTCGGCGGCTTCGGCAAGGTCGGCGTGCTGACCGGCGTCCTGTTCGTCTTCACCGTGCTGCTGTCGTGCTTCTTCGACGCGATGGGCACGATCATGGGCGTCTCGGACGAGGCCAAGCTGACCGACGCGCAGGGCCAGATGCCCGGCATCAACAAGGTCCTGTTCATCGACGGCGTCGCGGTCGCCGCCGGCGGCGCCAGCTCCTCCTCGGCCACCACCGCGTTCGTGGAGTCCACGGCCGGTGTCGGCGAGGGGGCGAGGACCGGCTTCGCCAACGTCGTCACCGGCGGTCTGTTCGCGGTGGCGCTGTTCCTCACGCCCGTCGCCACGATGGTCCCGTCCCAGGCGGCCACCCCGGCGCTGCTCGCGGTGGGCTTCCTGATCCTGGCCGGTTCGGTCAAGGAGATCGACTGGGCGGACCACACGATCGCCGTCCCGGCCTTCGTGACGATGGTGATGATGCCGTTCACCTACTCGATCACCAACGGCATCGGCATGGGCTTCATCACCTTCGCGGTGCTGCGGCTGGCGGCCGGCCGCGGCCGGGAGGTCCCGCCGGCGATGTACGTGGTGGCGGCGGTCTTCGCCTTCTACTACCTGATGCCGGCACTGGGCCTGACCTGATCCCACGCCACGGGCTCACGTGACCCCGCGCCACAGGCTCACCTGATTCCGCGCCACGGGCTCACGTGATCCCACGCCACGGGCTCACCTGGTTCCGCGCCACGGGGTCACGTGACCCCGTACCACGGGCTCACGTGACCCCGTAGAACTTCTCCGTCTCCTCGACGGCGGTCTGGAACCGCTGGTCGAAGTCATCGCGCATGAGCGTCCGGACGACATAGTCCTGGACGCTCATGCCGCGTCTGGCGGCATGCTCGCGGAGTCGTTCGAGCAGGTCGTGGTCGATGCGCAGGCTGAACACGTCGGTCCCCATGCGCATGAGGGTTGCTGCACACCACGGTGCGGCGCGCCACGATTCGCGGATGGATCACTCGTATGGGTGATGCGGTGTGGCAGTGGCGGGGGTCACGGACGTGTGAGCGCCCTCCGGGTAGTCCTTAGCGAGGGTAATGAGTTACGCTAAAGAACATGCCGGACTTCAGCCATGGCGACGACGCAGCCGCCGTGAACGCCCTCCGATCCGCCGTGATGCGGCTGTCCCGTCGGCTCAAGCACCAGCGCGTCGACGAGTCCCTCAGCCCCACCGAGATGTCGGTGCTGGGCACCCTGGCCCGCTGCGGCCGGGCCACCCCGGGCGAGCTCGCCCGCAAGGAGCACGTCCAGCCGCCGTCGATGACCCGCATCGTGGCCCTGCTGGAGGCCAAGGGACTGGTCCGCCTCGAGCCGCACCCCGACGACCGGCGCCAGAAGGTCGTCACGCAGACCGAGCAGGCCGAGGCGATGCTCGAGGAGAGCCGCCGCAAGCGGAACGCGTTCCTGGCCTCGCTGGTCGAGGAACTCGACGACGACGAGTGGGCGAAACTGCGCGCCGCCGCCCCCGTGCTGGAGAAACTGGCGCACGTCTGAGCACACGGCACAGCAGCAGCTAGGAGGCGAACCCTTTTGAGTACGGGATCCGGAGCAGCTTCCGCCCCCGCACCTGACCCCCACGACACCCCGGCCGCCCCCGACCCCACCCCCGCCCGCAAGACCTCGATGTTCTCCTCGCTGAAGGTCAGGAACTACCGCCTGTTCTTCGTCGGCCAGGTCGTCTCCAACATCGGCACCTGGATGCAGCGCATCGCCCAGGACTGGCTGGTGCTCAGCCTCACCGGCTCCTCGGCCGCCGTCGGCATCACCACGGCCCTGCAGTTCCTGCCGATGCTGCTGTTCGGCCTGTACGGCGGTGTCCTCGTCGACCGCCTGCGCAAGCGCCCCACGCTGCTCGTCACGCAGATCGCGATGGCCCTCACCTCCCTCGTCCTCGCCGCCCTCACCCTGACGGGACGGGTCGAGGTCTGGCACATCTACGTCGCCGCCTTCGCCCTCGGTCTCGCGACCGTCGTCGACAACCCGGCCCGCCAGTCCTTCGTCTCCGAACTCGTCGGCCCCGGCCAGTTGCAGAACGCGGTCAGCCTGAACTCCGCGAACTTCCAGTCCGCCCGCCTGGTCGGCCCCGCCGTCGCGGGCCTGCTGATCACCGGCGTCGGCACCGGCTGGGCGTTCCTCCTCAACGGCCTGTCCTTCGTCGCGCCGCTGGCCGGCCTGATGCTGATGCGCGCCCGCGAGCTGCACGCCGTCGAGCGCGCCCCGCGCGGCAAGGGGCAGCTGCGGGAGGGCCTGCGCTACGTCGCCGGGCGGCCCGACCTGGTCTGGCCGATCGTCCTGGTCGGCTTCATCGGCACCTTCGCCTTCAACTTCCCCGTCTACCTCTCGGCCTTCGCCGACGACGTCTTCCACGGGGGCGCGGGCGCCTACAGCATGTTCAACACGCTGATGGCGGTCGGCTCGGTCTCCGGCGCCCTGCTCGCCGCCCGGCGCGGCACGGCCCGGCTGCGGCTGCTGATCCTGGCCGCGCTGGCCTTCGGCGCACTGGAGATCCTCGCCGCCGCCTCGCCGGAGCTGTGGATGTTCGCCCTGATCATGGTCCCGCTGGGCCTGTTCTCGATGACGGTCAACGTCACCACCAACACCAGCCTCCAGATGGCCACCGACCCGGCGGTGCGCGGCCGCGTCATGGCCCTCTACATGATGGTCTTCCTCGGCGGCTCCCCCGTCGGCGCCCCGATCGTCGGCTGGATCACCGACACCTACGGCGCCCGCGTCGGCTTCGCGGCCGGCGGCGCGGTCGCGGTCGCCGCGGCGGCCGTCATCGGCCTGATCCTGGCCAGGGTCGGCGGACTGCGCCTGTCGGTGGGCTGGCACCGCGGCCACCCCAGTGTCCGCTTCGTGCCGCGGGAGCGTCAGGAGGCACTGGCGCCGGTGGCCTGACGGCAGACTGGCTCCATGAGACTCTTCGCCGCCGTACTGCCCCCCGAGGACGTGGTCCAGGAGCTCGCCGCCGAGGTGGCGGAGTTGCGGAGGCTGCCCGGGGCGGACGGGATGCGGTGGACCGAGCGGGCCGGGTGGCACTTCACGCTCGCCTTCTACGGCGAGGTCGACGACGAGCTCGTACCGGAGCTGACCGCGCGGCTGGGGCGGGCCGCGTCCCGGACCGAACCGTTCCGGCTGGCTCTCGCCGGCGGCGGCCAGTTCGGGCACGGCCGGGCGCTGTGGGCCGGTGCGGAGGGGGACCTGCGCACCATGCGGCTGCTGGCCGAGCGGGCCGAGGCGGCGGCGCGGAAGGCCGGGGTGCCGATGGAGGACCACCGCCGCTACAAGGCCCACCTGACCGTGGCCCGCAGCCGGGACGCCGTCGACACACGACCGTACGTGACGGCCCTGCACGCCTTCCACAGCCGTACCTGGACCGTGGACGAGCTGGTGCTGGTGCGCAGCAACCTGCCGACGTCGGGGGTGCCGGGCGAGCAGCCCCGTTACGAGGCGGTCGCCCGACGGGCACTGGGCGCGGCCGGTTAGGCTCGGGGGCGTGGACCCGAAGACCCGTAACCGGATCATGGCCGGCGCGCTCGTGCTGATGTTCGTCGTGGTGGTGCTGACGGCGGCGCTGGGCAGGTAGCGCCGCCGCCGTACGCGCCCGCTACCAGGCGAAGGCCTCCGGCGACGGCCCCGGGCCCGGGAAGATCTCGTCCAGCGAGGTCAGCAGCTCCTCGCTCAGCTCCAGCTCGACCGCCTTCAGCGCGGAGGCGAGCTGCTCGGCCGTGCGCGGGCCGACGATCGGGCCGGTCACGCCGGGACGGGTGAGCAGCCAGGCCAGCGCGGCCTCGCCGGGTTCGACGCCGTGCTTGTCGAGCAGGTCCTCGTACGCCTGGATCTGCGCGCGGGACGACGGATCGGCGAGCGTGTCGGCGGCCCGCCCGGAGGCGCGTCGGCCGCCCTGCACCTCCTTCTTGAGCACACCGCCCAGCAGGCCGCCGTGCAGCGGCGACCACGGGATGACCCCGAGCCCGTACTCCTGCGCGGCCGGGATGACCTCCATCTCGGCGCGGCGCTCGGCGAGATTGTAGAGGCACTGCTCGCTGACCAGGCCGATGGTGCCGCCGCGCCGGGCGGCGATCTCGTTGGCCTGGGCGATCTTGTAGCCGGGGAAGTTCGAGGAACCGGCGTAGAGGACCTTGCCCTGCTGGACCAGGACGTCGATCGCCTGCCAGATCTCCTCGAACGGGGTGTTCCGGTCGACGTGGTGGAACTGGTAGACGTCGATGTAGTCGGTGCCCAGCCGCTTCAGCGAGGCGTCGACCGCCCGCCGGATGTTCACGGCCGACAGCTTGTCGTGGTTGGGCCACGCCTCGCCGTCCGCGCCCATGTTCCCGTACACCTTGGTCGCGAGGACCACCTTGTCGCGGCGGTCGCCGCCCTTCGCGAACCAGCTGCCGATGATGCTCTCGGTGCGGCCCTTGTTCTCGCCCCAGCCGTAGACGTTGGCCGTGTCGAAGAAATTCACTCCCGCGTCCAGCGCGGCGTCCATGATGGCGTGGCTGTCGGCCTCGTCGGTCTGCGGACCGAAGTTCATCGTCCCGAGGACGAGCCGGCTGACCTTGAGTCCCGTGCGTCCGAGCTGCGTGTACTTCATGGTCGTCAAGCCAACGGCTTGGAGTGCGCTCTATGCAAGAGGGGATCGGTCCCGGGGGAAGTTGCTGGTGCTCACGGTCAGGTCGGCCACGGTGCCGGTCAGATCGATGTCGTCACCGAAGTCCACCCGCGTCCGCGTGACGTAGTCGCCGTTCTTCGGGTCGGTGTAGACGTAGCAGCGGCCCCGGTAGGGGTCGACGATGACGTAGAGGGGCACTTCGGCGGTCGCGTAGGCGGCCTTCTTCGGGCCGTAGTCGTTGGCGGCCGTGCCTTCGGAGATGACCTCGAAGACGAACTCGACGTCCTCGTACCGCCAGTGGCCCTCGTCGTCCTTCTCGGCGGAGGCGCGGAGTACGGCGACGTCCGGGCAGAGACCGTTCTCGTGGCCGGGGAAGTCGATGCGGACGTCCGAGAACACCTTGACGTCCTCCCCGAACCGGGCTTCAACAGCCATGGCGAGCTTGAAGATGATGGCCCAATGGGTGTCACGCTGCGGTGTCATGTAGACGTTGCCCCCGACGATCTCGACCCTGAATCCTTCGGGGACGGGCATCCGCTCCAGGCGCTCGAACCACTCGTCCAAGCGCTGAGTGTTGACGTCGGCCATGGCGATCCTGTCTTCAAGGACGGTCATCGTGGCGCTCCTCCCCGGCCGCCCCACGGACGAGTGCGGCCGCGCGGTACAACGATACGCACGGTGAGGAGGACACGGGGCGGAGCGCATATGCCAGAACTCCCCGACCGCTACGCCGCCCCGTACGGCCCGCCCAGCCCCCACCCCCGCCACATCGCCTCCGCGAAGGCCCCCGCGATCCTGTGCTCGCCGCTCTCGTTGGGGTGCGTGCCGTCGTAGGTGTCCGTGTGGAAGTCGTACGACGCCGGCGGCGGGACCAGCAGCAGTGGCGAATCCGCCTCGTCCAGGTCGGCGACGGTCTTGGCGAGGAGTTCGTTGAAGTGGGCGACCTGTTCGGCGAAGGCCGGGTCGGCCTCCACGCGGATGTTCCGGATCACCGGCATGACGGCCACGCGGACGCGCGGGTTGGCCTCCCGCGCCCCGGCGACGAAGGCGCGGACGTTCTCCGCCGTCTGTTCGGCGTTCGTGTAGAAGCCCAGGTCGATCAGGCCCAGCGACACCAGCAGCACGTCCGCGTGGCAGGAGCGCACGGTCTCGCCGATCAGCGGGGCCATGTGCTGCCAGCCCTCGCCCCAGTCGGCCAGGTGGGCGCGGGGGAAGTCCGGGTCGGCGTACGCGTACGACGTGGGGGCGTCCGTCGACGGGTCGTGGAGCGCCTCGCGCGGGCCCACCAGCGTGAAGGGGCCGCCGTACGCCGTGCACAGGTGCTGCCACAGCCGGTAGCGCCAGGTGTGTTCACCCGCGCTCCCGATCGTCATCGAGTCACCTACGGGCATGAACCTGAGCACCCGATCATCATGGACGATCGGTCCGGGCGCCGCGATGTGAGTCCGGACACCCGCCGTGAAGTGCGCTGAACAATGGCACTCTTGGCACATGCGCCGACCCTTCGCCCTGCTCGCCGCGACCCTCCTCACGGGCGCGCTCGCCGTGCCCGCCGCCTCCGCAGCCGACGGGGACGAGGGGTTCACGATCAAGGACCCGCGCATCACCGAGTCCAGTGGACTCGCCGCCTCCCGCCTCCACCCCGGCGTCTACTGGACCCACAATGACCAGGACGACGGGCCCTACCTGTACGCCGTCGACGGCGGCACCGGCGAGACGGTCGCACGCGTCGCGCTCTCCGGCGTCGGCACGCTCCGCGACGTCGAGGCCGTCTCCATCGGCCCCGGCAACAAGATCTTCGTCGGTGACATCGGGGACAACCTCGGCGGCACCTGGCCCCACGTGTGGATCTACGAACTGCCCGAGCCGACGGAGCTGAAGGACCGGACGGTCCGGGCGACGCAGTACGTCGTGAAGTACGCGGACGGCGCCCGCGACGCGGAGTCGATGGTCGTCCACCCGAAGACCGGACGGGTCTACATCATCGACAAGAACGAGGACGGCGGACACCTGTACGAGGGCCCGGCGAAGCTCTCCGCCTCCGGAACGAACGTCTTCCGGCCCACCGTCCCCGTCGAGCTCTGGGCCACCGACGCCGCGCTCTCCCCGGACGGCGAGCGGCTCGCGGTGCGCGGCTACCTCGGAGGCATCTGGTACGACTGGAACGGCGGCGAGATCCGGCGCGGGGGGCGGATCAGCGTGCCCCTGGGGCAGGGCGAGTCCGCCACCTACACCACCGACGGCAGGAAGCTGCTGCTCGGAATGGAGGGGGCCGAGAGCCCCGTCGAGGCCGTGGACGCGCCCGGGGGCGGTGGAGAGCCGGGGGCGGGCGCCGAGGGCGAGGGGAGCGGGAGCGGCGCCGCCGCCGACGGTACCGGGGGCGGGATCAAGGTCGGCGCCGCCGCCGCGACGGCCCTCCTCTGCGTGCTCCTCTTCAGGCTGCTGCGGCGCCGCAACCGCTGATCAGCCGTCCTGCCGCTCCGCGTTCCGCCCGGCGACGAACACCTCGAGGCCGTCCAGGATGCGCTGCAGCCCGAACTCGAAGTGGTCGAAGCCGGAGCCGAAGGTGTCCTCGGAGAGGCCGGCCAGGACGGGGTAGCGCCCGCTGAGCATGGCCTTCTCCAGCACCGGCCGCTGCGCCTCCCAGAACTGCGCGTCCGTCAGCCCCGAGTTGCGCTCGGCCTGCTCCTGGTACAGCTGGGTCCGGGCGGCCCCGACCACGTACCCGTCGACCATGACGATCGCCGACAGCAACTCGGGGTCGGACAGGCCCATCGGCTTGATCCGGGTGAGCACCTTCTCCATGCCGTCCAGCGTGCCCGGGCCGAGGACCGGGCGGGACTGGTTGACCTCCAGCAGCCACGGGTGCCGGCGGTACAGGGCGAGGGTGGCGCGACCGAGGGCCTCCAGTGCCGCGCGCCAGCCGCCGTCGCCGAGGTCCGCGGGGTCCTCCGAGGGGCGCTGCACCCGGTCCAGCATCAGGTCGAGCAGCTCGGACTTGCCGGGGACGTAGCGGTACAGGGACATCGTGCCGGTGCCGAGCTCCGTGGCGATCCGGCGCATGGACAGCGCGGCGAGCCCGTCCCGGTCCGCGACCTCGACGGCGGTCTCCACGATGCGGTCCAGCGTCAGTCCCGGCTTCGGCCCCCTGCTGGGCCGCGGGCCCGTGTCCCACAGCAGGTCTAGGGTGCGGGCGATATCGCCGCCGCCACTGCTCTCCGTACCGCCCCTGCCGCTGCTCATGGGGGCAGTTTAAATCCGCGCCGAAAAACTGAGTACGTCGTACGCACAATCGGGTACGGTGTACTCAGTTAGTGGAAGGGGGACCCATGAAGGACGACGGTTACGCGGTCCGGGCCGAGGGACTGGAGAAGCGCTACGGCGAGAAGCGCGCCCTCGACGGATTCGGCCTCGCCGTCCGCGAGGGCACGGTGCACGGACTGCTCGGGCCGAACGGCGCCGGCAAGACCACCGCCGTGCGCATCCTGTCGACGCTGATCCGCCTCGACGGCGGCCGGGCCACGGTCGCCGGGCTCGACGTGGCCCGGCAGCCGCGCGAGGTGCGGGCGCGGATCGGGCTCACCGGGCAGTACGCGGCCGTGGACGAGGTGCTCACCGGGCGGCAGAACCTGGAGATGTTCGGCAGGCTGTTCCACCTCGGCGGCAAGCGGGCCCGGGCGCGGGCCGCCGAGCTGCTGGAGCGGTTCGGCCTGACCGACGCCGCCGACAAGGGCGTCGGCGGCTACAGCGGCGGCATGCGGCGGCGCCTCGACCTCGCCGCCTCGATGATCCTCGCCCCGGCCGTGCTGTTCCTGGACGAGCCGACGACGGGACTCGACCCCCGCAGCCGGGGCGAAGTCTGGGATTCCGTGAGGGCGTTGGTGGCGGACGGCACGACCGTGCTGCTGACCACCCAGTACCTGGAGGAGGCCGACAGGCTGGCCTCCCGGATCACCGTCATCGACCAGGGACGGGCCATCGCCGACGACACCCCGGACGGGCTGAAGAACCTGGTCGGCGGCGACCGCGTCGAGGTCGTGGTCGCCGAGCGCTCCGACATCCCGCGCGTGGTGAAGGTGGTCGCACGGGTCGCCGACGGCGAACCCGAATCGGACGAGACCGAGTCGCGGGTGCACGCCCCCGTGACCGACCGGGTGGCCGCGCTGACCGACGTCGCGCGCACCCTCCAGGACGAGGGCGTACGGGTCGAGGACATCGGGCTGCGCAGGCCCAGCCTCGACGACGTGTTCCTGCGCCTGACCGGACACCGCACGGAGAAGGAGGCGGCGGCGTGAGCGCGCTCGACCCGACCGGACCGGCCGCCACCCACGGCCGTACGTACTGGGCGCTCGCGGACTGCTGGAACATCGTCCGCCGCGGCCTCACCCACTACCGGCGCCAGCCCGTCAACATCGCCTGGCAGCTCGGCTTTCCCATCCTGTCGGTCCTCCTCTACGGCTATGTCTTCGGCAGCGCGATGACCGTGCCCGGCGGCGGGGACTACAAGGACTTCCTGATGCCGGGCATGTTCGTGATGACCATGGCGTTCGGCTTCATCAACACGGCGACCGTGGTGGTGTACGACTCCACCAAGGGGGTCATCGACCGGTTCCGCTCCATGCCGATGGCCTCCTCGGCGGTGGTGGCCGGGCGCGGGGTGACCGATCTGGTCGTCGCCTGCGCCGAACTGGCCATCATGATGCTGACCGCGCTGGCCATGGGCTGGCGGCCGGACGGCGGCTGGGGCTTCCTGGCGGCGTTCGGGCTGCTGCTGTGGCTGCGGTTCGCGCTGATCTGGATCGGGGTCTGGCTGGGTCTGCTGGTGCCCAACCCGGAGGCCGCGGGAGGGCTGTTCGCGGTCGCGTTCCCGCTGACGATGATCTCCAGCATCTTCGTCGCCCCGCAGCTGATGCCGGACTGGCTGGGCTGGGTGGCGGCCTGGAACCCGATCTCCTCCACGGCCGCGGCGGCCCGCGACCTGTTCGGCAGCCCGGCCGGCAGCGGCGACTCCTGGGTCGAGCAGCACGCGCTGCTGATGGCGGGAGTGTGGCCGGTGGTGCTGACGGCGGTCTTCCTGCCGCTCGCGGTACGCAGGTTCCAGCGGCTGAGCCGGTGAGACGCGCCGGGTGAACGGAGAAGCGCCACATGAATGAGGGGCGCCCGGCCGATCGCCGGGCGCCCCTCGTTCACGTACGGGTCAGAGCTGCTCGATCACGTAGTCGACGCACTTCGTGAGGGCCTCGACGTCCGCCGGGTCGATCGCCGGGAACATCGCGACGCGGAGCTGGTTGCGGCCGAGCTTGCGGTAGGGCTCGGTGTCGACGACGCCGTTGGCGCGCAGCACCTTGGCGACGGCGGCGGCGTCGATCTCGTCCGTGAAGTCGATCGTGCCGATGACCTGGGAGCGCTTGGCCGGGTCGGTGACGAACGGGGTGGCGTACTTGGACTCGTCCGCCCAGGCGTACAGACGGGTCGAGGAGTCCTTGGTGCGGGCCGTGGACCAGTCGAGTCCGCCCTGGCCGTTGATCCACTCCAGCTGGTCGTTCAGCAGGAAGAGGGTGGCCAGCGCCGGGGTGTTGTACGTCTGGTTCTTGCGGGAGTTGTCGATCGCCGTGGGCAGCGAGAAGAACTCCGGGACGTGGCGGCCGGAGGCGTGGATCCGCTCGGCGCGCTCGATCGCGGCCGGGGAGAACACGCCGATCCACAGTCCGCCGTCGGAGGCGAAGGACTTCTGCGGGGCGAAGTAGTAGACGTCCGTCTCGGCGATGTCGACCGGGAGGCCGCCCGCGCCGGAGGTGGCGTCCACGAGGACGAGGGCGCCCTCGTCGGCACCGGTCACGCGCTTGACGGGCATGGCGACGCCGGTGGAGGTCTCGTTGTGGGTGAACGCGTACACGTCCACGCCGGCCTCGGCCCCCGCCTCGGGGTGCGTGCCCGGGTCGGAGGAGACGACGGTGGGCTCGGCGAGCCACGGGGCGAGCTTGGCGGCCTTGGCGAACTTGGAGCTGAACTCGCCGAAGGTGAGGTGCTGCGACTTGTTCTCGATCAGACCGTGGGTCGCGACGTCCCAGAACGCGGTGGAACCGCCGTTGCCGAGGACCACCTCGTAGCCGTCGGGGAGCCGGAACAGCTCGCGGATGCCCTCGCGCACCTTGCCGACCAGGTTCTTCACCGGGGCCTGGCGGTGGGAGGTGCCCATGAGGGACGTGCCGGTCGCGGCCAGCGCGGCCAGCGCTTCCGTCCGCACCTTGGAGGGGCCCGCACCGAAACGGCCGTCGGCGGGCTTGATGTCAGCAGGAATCCGGATCTCAGCCACGACCGGAGCCTAGCGGCTGCGGGAAACCCGGGCGAAACATCGTCCGTCCGCTGAGACGAGCGGTGGGACGGAAGTGGAACCGGAAGAGACAGAAGGGGGACGGAAGGGGGACGGGTGGCGGACGGACCGGGGGGAGGCCCGCCCGCCACCCGCGTCGTTCACCCGCCGAGCCTCACCGGAAGCTCGTACAGGTCGTTCTGGGTGACCACCGGCTTGTTGCGCAGCTCGTCCGCCGGGACCGCCAGGTCCAGCTTCGGGAAGCGGGCGTACAGGGCCGGGAGGGCCACGCCGGCCTCCAGGCGGGACAGGGCGGCGCCGGGGCACACGTGCGGGCCGTGGCCGAAGGAGATGTGCCGGTTGGCACTCTCCCGGGTGATGTCGAAGTCACCGGCCGTCGGGCCGTGCGCCTGCTCGTCGCGGCCGATCGCGGCGTACGACACGATCAGCGCGTCACCGGCCGGCAGGACCTTGTCGCCCACCGGTACGTCCTCGGTCGCGAACCGGATCAGGACGTGGGACGTCGGCGTGGCGTACCGGAGCGTCTCCTCGACCACCGCCGACCAGTCCGCCTTGCCGGAGAGCACCAGCTCCCGCTGGTCCGGGTGGGTGGAGAGGTTGACCACCGCGTTGACGATGAGGGAGATGGTCGTCTCGTGGCCGGCCGCGACCATCAGCTGGAGCGTGGCGACGATCTCCTCGTCGGTGAGGCTGTCGCCGTTCTCCGACGCCTGGATGAGCGCGGAGGTCAGGTCGTCGCCCGGGTTCTCGCGCTTGTTCGCGACCGTCTCGGCCATGATCCCGGCCAGCTCGGTCAGCGTCGCGACGACCTCCTCGGGCGGGGTCTGGGTGGAGAAGAACTTCTCGAAGAGTTCCTTCAGGCGCGGCAGCCGTTCCTCCGCCAGACCCATCAGGTCGGCGACGACGTACATCGGCAGCGGGTAGGCGAACGCCGCCTTCAGGTCGACCGTGTCGCCGGGCTGCGCGGCCACCTGGTCCAGCAGGCCCTCGGTCAGCTCCGTGATCCGCTCCCGCATCCGCTCCACCCGGCGGGGCGTGAGCGCCTGCGCGACCAGGGTGCGCAGCCGGCGGTGGTCGGCGCCGTCCACGGTGAGCATGGAGCGGGGCGGGTTGGCCAGCCCGATCAGGGGCCAGTCGGGGGCGATCTCGCCGCGCTGCCAGGCGGTCCAGACGTTGATGTCCTTCACCACGCGCGGGTCGGTGAGCAGTTTCTTCGCCTCCGCGTGGTGCGTGACCGCCCACACCGGTACGTCACCCGGCAGCGTCACGGCGGCCAGCGGTCCGGCGGCCCGCAGCGCGGCGCTCTCCCCGTCCAGGTCGGAGACGAAGGGGTCGAGGGGGATGCGGGTCTGCTCGGTGTCGGTCGTCATGGTGTCCGTACCAGCCGTCATGCGAGCGAGCCTCCAAGGGCGGGAGTGGGTGTGAACGTGACCGGGAGTTCGGACAGTCCGCGCAGCCACGGCGACGGGCGGCGGGCCAGCTGCGCGGCCGGCACCGCGAGGTCGATGTCCGGCAGCCGGTCCAGTACGACCTCGATGCCGGTCCGGGCGATCACCTCGGCGATCTCCTGCGCCGGGAACGGGCAGCGGTGCTCCCCGTGACCGAAGGAGAAGTGCGCGCTGTTGCCGCCGGTCAGCGCCGAGCCGTCGGTGCGCACCTGCGGATCGGAGTTGGCGCCCTGCAGGCCGAGCAGCAGCATGTCGCCGGCGCGGACGCGGCGACCGCCGAGCTGGGTGTCGCGGGACGCCCAGCGGGCGGCGATGACCTGGGACGGCGTGTCCTCCCACAGCACCTCGTTCATCGCCTCGGCGATGCTGTTGCGGCCCCCGAAGAGGGAGGCGGCGAACCGGGCGTCGGTGAGCATCAGGTGCAGCGAGTTGCCGATCCAGTCGGCGGTCGGCTGGTGCCCGGCCGCCAGCATCACCATCATGTCCTGGACGATCTCCTCCTCGGTGAAGCCCGAGGAGTCGGCGAGCATCCGGGACGCGACGTCCTCGGCGGGCGCGCTCCTGCGGGCGGCCACCAGCTCCGTCATCGACGTGAACAGGTGGCTCTGGCCCGCGAGGGCCCGCTCCCGTCCGTCGATCATGTCGTTGAGGGCGGTGACCAGGTCCGGGCCCTCCTCGTCGGAGAAGCCGAAGAGCCGGGCCAGTACCCGTACCGGCAGCAGCATCGCGAACTCGCCGATCAGGTCGGCGGTGCCCTCGGAGCAGATGCCGTCGATGAGCTCGTCGGCGAACTTCTCGGCGTACCCGCGCAGTTCGAACGGGTCGACCGCCTCCAGCGCGTTCCCCAGCATCCCGGCCCGCTCGCGGTGCCGCTCGCCGACGGTGTACAGGATCGACGGCTGCCTGCGGCCGATCATCGGCAGCAGCGGCCAGTCGTCGGGGATGTTCTCCCACTGGTTCCACAGGTCGGAGTCGCGGCTGAACAGCACCGGGTCGCCGGTGATCTGGTGCAGCTCGCGGTAGCCGAGCACCAGCCACGCCGGGGCGTCCCCGTCCAGCACCACCGGGACGACGCTGCCGTGTTCGCGTCGCATCTCCCGGTAGACGCGGGCCGGGTCGTCCTGGAGCAGGGAGCCTTGGAAGCGGACGGCATCGGGGACGGAGGCGGGACTCACACCAGCTCCTGACGGGGGGCTCGGACCGGGGCGGCGTACAGGGCCTGGATGTGCTCCACCAGCGTGATCAGCACGATCTTGCTGGACTCCCGCGACCGCGCGTCGCAGTTGACCAGCGGCACGTGCGGGTCGAGGTCGAGGGCCTCGCGGATCTGCTGCGGGGTGAAGGTGGGCCCGCCGAAGTCGTTGCAGGCCACGATGAACGGCGTGCCGTGCTTCTCCAGCCGGTCGATGGCGTACCAGGAGTCGTCGATGCGCCGGGTGTCGACCAGCACGACCGCGCCGAGCGTGCCGGAGAACAGCCGGTCCCACAGGAACCAGAAGCGTTCCTGCCCGGGGGCGCCGAACAGGTACAGCACGTTGCGCGTGTCGAGGGTGATGCGGCCGAAGTCGAAGGCGACGGTGGTCGCGGTCTTGCCGCTCACCCCGCTGGTGTCGTCGACGGCCTCGCCGGCCTGGGTCATCGTCTCCTCGGTGTTGAGGGGACGGATCTCGCTGACCGAGCGGACCATCGTCGTCTTGCCGGCGCCGAAGCCGCCCACGACCACGATCTTCAGGCCGTTGTCGGCCGACGCGTCGAGCGGCGTGCGCGTCTCAGAGGTTGCGGAGTCCAACGAGCACCTGCTCCAGGATGTCGGGGTCGGGTACGGCGGCCTTGCGGGGGTGTCGGGCGCTGACCCGGCCCGCCGCCTGTAGGTCGGAGAGCAGGATCCGGGTGATGCTCACGGGCAGTTTCAGCTCGGCCGCGATCTCCACGACCGCCGTGGGGCGTTCGGTCAGCCGCAGGATCGCCGCGTGCTCGGACTGCATGCCGGGCACCGGATCGCACTCGGCGACGACCAGGGTCACCAGGTCGAAGGGGTTGTCGGGACCGGACCGGCTGCGCCCTCCGGTGAGGGTGTAGAGCCGGTCCGGGGCGTCGTCCCTGCCGGGCCTGCTCATGAGGTGCGCGGCTGCGCGGTCAGGTGCTCGCCGAGCTGCTCCACGAGCTCGCTCATGTTGTGCCCGACGAGCCCGGCGTCCGCGTCCTCGGCGGTGACCACGGCCAGGTGCGCGCCCTCGCCGGCCTCCACGATGAACAGCACACCGCCGTAGAACTCGGTCATCGCCGAGCGCACGCCGCCGCTGCCGTCGCCGAACTCGACGGAGGCGCCGTGCGACAGCGACTGGATGCCGGCGGCGATCGCGGCGAGCTGGTCGGCCTGGTCGGTGGAGAGCTCCGGGGTGCGGCACAGTTTCAGGCCGTCACGGGAGAGCACGAGCGCGTGCCGGGCACCCGGCGTGCGCTCCAGCAGGCCCTCTATCAGCCAGGTGAGCTTCTCGTCGGCGGTCGTCGTGCCGGTCATGAGGTGGTGTCGCCTTCCGGGGTCGCGGGGGTGGGCTGTGCTTCGGGGGTCGCGTCAGGGGTCGCGTCGGTGGTGGTGCCGGTGTCCGGGTCGGCCGTGGCGTCCGGGGTGGGCGGGCGGACGGCCTGACGGAAGCTGCTGAAGCGGGCGGTGCGCGCCTTGGTCTCCTCGGCGGTCGGGGCGGGCCGGGGGGTGGTGGCACGGCCGCCCGGACGCGTGCGCTCGGCCTCGGCGAGGGTCCGGCCCCGGCGGCGTCGGGGCAGCACGAGCGGAGGTGTGTCGGAGCCCCGGTCCGGGGACTCGTGGGTCGGCACCGGGTCGGGGTCGAGGTCGGCGCCCGCGCGGGAGGCCGCGTAGGAGAGGGCGGGGCGGGTGCTCCCGGGGATCGCCGGCCGGTCCGCCGGGGCGGTGCCGGTGCCGCCGTCGCCCGCGGTGTCGCCGTCGTGCGCGGTGACGTGGCTCGTCTCCGGTTCCGGCCGGCCGGGGGCGGTTTCCGCGCGGTGGCCGTGACGGTGGGGGAGGGTGCGGGCCGACTCGTCCGCCGAGGGCTCCGGGGTTCCGGAGCCGTGCGTCCCGGTGAGCGCGGCCGGAGTCGTGGGGACGGACGGGGTGCCGGCCGAAGCGGTGGCGCGGGGTGTCGGCGTGGTGGTGCCGCCGGTCGTCGCGGTGGTGCGGGACATCGATGGGGTGGTGCCGCCGGTCGTGGCCGGGGTCGCGGGGGCCGCGTCCGGTGGTACGAGGATGTCCTGCGGGACGAGCATCAGGACGCCCGTGCCGCCGCGGGCCGAGGGCCGGTAGGAGACCCGGAGTCCGTACCGCCGGGACAGCCGGCCGACCACGGCGAGGCCGAGCCGGGTGCCGGTGAGGCCTCCGAGTTCGGCGGACTCGCCGGAGACCGCGCGCTCGGCGCGACGCAGCTGCGCCTCGCCCATGACGAGCCCGCTGTCCTCGACGGACACGATGACGCCGGCCGGGACCTCCTCGACGTAGACGTGGACCTCGGCGGTCGGCGGTGAGAAGTTCGCGGCGTTGTCGAGGAGTTCGGCGAGCGCGTGCATCACGCCCTCGGCGGCGTGTCCGGCGACCGCGGTGTCGCTGGTGGAGTGGACCCTGACCCGCTGGTAGCCGTTGATCCGGCCCATGGCGCCGCGCAGGATGGACTCCATGGCGATGGGCCGGGCCCAGCGGCGGCCGGAGCGGGCGCCGGTGAGGACGGCGACGGAGTCGGCAAGCCTGCCCGCCTGCGCGGTGCGGTGGTCGAGGTGGAGCAGGTCGGCGAGGACCTCCTCGTCGTGGTGCTTCTCCTCCATCGCGCGCAGGTCGGCGAGCATGCCGGTGGACAGGGCCTGCATGCGGCCGGCCGCGTTGGCGGTCGCGGACAGCGCGGCGGCGCGGGCGCCGTCGGCCTCGCGCAGCCGGGTGGTCAGCCGCGCGTTCTCCGCGGTGAGCCGGTCCCGGTCCGCCCTGAGCCGGTCCCGCTCCTCGGTCAGCCGGTCGCGCTCCTCCGCGTGGTCGCGGGCCGACCGGGCGGTGTGGGCACCGTGTTCCTCGGTGATGAGGCGCAGTTTCTCGGCGTGTTCCTCGGTGAGCCGTCTCAGTGCGGTGGCGTGGTCGTCCGTGAGCCGGGCCCGCTCGTCGGCGTGGTCCCGCGTCAGACGGGCGGTGTCGGCGGCGTGCTGCTGGGTGAGGCGGTCGCGTTCGGCGGCCAGGGTCTCGGCGAGGTGGTTGCGCTCCTGGTCCAGCTCGGCGGACAACCGGGCGCGCTCGCGGGTGAGTTCGCCGGTCAGCCGCTCGTGCTGGCGGCGGGACTCCTCCGTCAGCCGGGCGCGTTCCTGGAGCAGTCGGCCGACGTCCTGGGTGACGGCGTCCAGCCGTGCCCGGGCGGCTCGCGCCGACAGGACGGCGTACGTGGCCACCGTGGCCGCCGCGCACAGGAGCACGGCGGCGATCGCCCCGACCACGACGACGGAGCCGACCGCGTCGTCCGGGACGAGGAGGAGGGCGGCGAGGACCGCGATCGCGGCGACCGCCGCGGTGAGCAGGGGAACGGGCAGCAGGCTGCGGGGGGTGGGGCGGTCACCGGGGAGCAGGGGAGAGGTCATCAATCAGGGTCCTCGGTCGGGTCCTCGGTCGGTCCGCGGGCGTGCGCCGTCGTGTCTGCGCGGCCCCCGGGCGGGCTCGATGGTGATACCGGACCCGATTCGGGGGGTCGCTTTCCGAACGGGCCCGACAACTGCGCGCAACTCGCGGTCACTATATGGGAGTTCGTGATCGACTTGGGAAGATTCCGCTTCCGTTTTCGGTAACCGACCCTTCGCGTGCGTGCCCCAGGACCTTCCCGGCGTCGCGGGACGTGTGTGCCGTCGCCCGCCGTCCGGCCCCGGCGGAGGCATCCTGAGGGCATGACGGATCACCGGGAACTGTCGGCCGGGCTGCGGGCGGCCGTGCGCGGCGAGGTCGACTTCGGCACGACCGCACGTGCGCTGACCACGATGGACGCCTCCAACTACCGCCGGGTGCCGCTCGGTGTGGTGGCCCCACGGGACGCCGACGACGTGGCGGCGGCGCTGTCGGTGTGCCGGACGTACGGCGTCCCCGTGGTGCCGCGCGGCGGCGGCACCTCGATCGCGGGGCAGGCGACCGGCACGGGTGTGGTGCTCGACTTCACACGGCACATGAACCGTCTGCTGTCCCTCGACCCCCGGGCGCGCACGGCGGTCGTCCAGCCCGGCCTCGTCCTCGACCGCCTCCAGGAGGCCGCCGCCCCGCACGGCCTGCGCTTCGGACCGGACCCCTCCACCCACAGCCGCTGCACCCTCGGCGGCATGATCGGCAACAACTCCTGCGGCTCCCACTCGGTGGCCTGGGGCACGACGGCCGACAGCGTGCGCGAGCTCGCGGTCGTCACCCCGCGGGGGGACCGGTTGCGGCCGGGACGGGCGTGGGCGGGCGCTCCGACGGGCCTGCGCGAGCTGGTGGAGGGCGAACTGGCCCGCCTGCGCACCGGTTTCCCGGAGCTGCCCCGCCGCATCTCCGGATACGCCGTGGACGCCCTGCTGCCCGAGAGGGACGCCGACGTCGCCCGTTCCTTCTGCGGCTCGGAGGGCACGCTGGGCGTGCTCACGGAGGCGGTCGTGGACCTCGTACGGGCACCCCGCGCGCGTGCGCTCGCCGTGCTGGCGTACGCGGACGAGAGCGGGGCCGCGGAGGCGGCGGCGGGGCTGCTGCCGTTCGGTCCGCTGACCGTGGAGGGCATGGCGGCGGACCTGGTGCCGGCCGCGGCGGACCTCCCGCGCGGCGGCGCCTGGCTGTTCGCGGAGACCGGCGGGGACACGGCGGCGGAGGCACGCGCGCGTGCGGAGACGATCGTCCGCGCGGCGGACGTCGTGGACGCCCTGGTGGTCACCGACCCGGCGCGGCAGCGTGCGCTGTGGCGGATCCGGGAGGACGCGAGCGGCACGGCGACCAGGATGCCGGACGGGACGGAGGCCTGGCCCGGCTGGGAGGACTGCGCGGTGCCGCCCGCCCGGCTCGGCGGATACCTGCGCGACTTCCGGGCCCTCATGGCGGACCACGGGCTGCGCGGCGCCCCGTACGGGCACTTCGGGGACGGCTGCATCCACGTCCGCATCGACTTCGACCTGCTGACCGCGCCGGGCGTCGCCCGCTTCCGTCGTTTCTCGGAGGACCTCGCCGACCTGGTCGTGGCCCACGGCGGCTCGCTCTCCGGCGAGCACGGCGACGGGCAGGCCCGCGCCGAACTCCTGCCCCGTATGTACGGCGCGGAGACGGTCGCCCTCTTCGAGCGCGTGAAGGCCGTCTGGGACCCGGACGACCTGCTCAACCCGGGCATGCTGGTCCGCCCGGCGCCCTTGGACACGAACCTCCGCTTCTCCGTCCTCCCGCGCGAACCGGTGGACGTCGCCTTCGGCTACCCCGCCGACGGCGGCGACTTCTCGGCGGCGGTGCGGCGCTGCGTGGGCGTCGCCAAGTGCCGTACGACGTCCGTGTCGGGGCCGGCGGTGATGTGCCCGTCGTTCCGCGCGACGGGCGAGGAACAGCACTCCACGCGCGGGCGCGCCCGCCTGCTGCACGAGATGCTCGCGGGTGAGCTGGTGACCGACGGCTGGCGGTCCACGGAGGTGCGGGACGCGCTGGACCTGTGCCTGTCCTGCAAGGGCTGCCGCTCGGACTGCCCGGTCGAGGTCGACATGGCCACGTACAAGGCGGAGTTCCTGCACCACCACTACGCGGGCCGTCGTCGCCCGGCCGCGCACTATGCGATGGGGTGGCTGCCGGTGTGGCTGGGCTGGGTGGCGCGGACCAGGTCGGCGGGGGCGGCGAACGCCCTCGCCTCGGTGGGCCCGCTCGCGCACGTGGTGAAACGGCTGGGCGGGATCGCGGGCGCGCGGGAGATCCCCCGGGTGGCGGGGGAGACGTTCACGCGGTGGTGGCGGGGGCGGGGAGCGCCCTCCGGTGAGGGGAAACTGGTGGTCCTGTGGCCGGACACGTTCACCGAGCACCTGTCACCGTCGGTGGGCCGGGCGGCCGTGCGCGTGCTGGAGGCGGCGGGCCTGCGGGTGGCGCTGCCCCCGACACTGCGGCCGGGCGGACGCCCGGTGGGCGACGCCCGTTCCCGCTCGGCCCTGTCCTTGCTGGCGGCCCGCAGGGGCCGGGTCTGCTGCGGCCTGACGTACCTCTCCACGGGCCAGCTCGACCGCGCGCGCACGGTCCTGCGCCGCACCCTCGACCTCCTGGAACCGGTCCTGGCCACGGACGCCCCGCTGGTGGTCCTGGAACCGAGCTGCGCGGCGGCCCTGCGCACGGACACGCCGGAGCTGTTGCACGACGATCCGCGCGCGGCGCGGCTCGCGGCACGGGTGCTGACCTTCGCGGAGGTGCTGGAGCGGCACGCCCCGGACTGGACCCCACCTGTGCTGAACCGCCCGGTCACCGGCCAGACCCACTGCCACCAGCACGCGGTCCTGGGAGAGGAGCCCGACCGCCGACTTCGCGCGGCGGCCGGCCTCACCGGCGAACTGGCGGGCGGCTGCTGCGGCCTGGCGGGCAACTTCGGCTTCGAGGAGGGTCACTACGAGGTCTCCAGGGCCTGCGCGGAGGACCAGCTCCTGCCGTCGGTACGGAAGGCACCCGAGGAGGCGGTCGTCCTGGCCGACGGCTTCTCCTGCCGGACGCAGTTGGAACAACTGGCGGGCGTCCGGGGGCGGCACCTGGCGGAGGTCCTGGCGGCTGCTCTGGAAAAAGAGTGAGCAGTCGCCGCCCTGGTGTCCTCGACGCGCTCAGTTGAGCCGCCCCAGCCTCCGCCCCCGGCTCTCCGCCACCCGCAGCGCGTCGGCGAGGGCGTCGGTGAGGCACTCGGCGAGGTGGCGGAGTTCACCGCGCGGTGTGTCCGGGAGGAGTTCCCGGGCGTGGGCGAGCAGTTCCCGGCCCATCCCGAGCTGCACGGCCTCGGTGGTGTCGGCCAGCCGGGAGACGGGCCCGCCATGGTCATCGCCGATCAGGTAACAGGCCTTGTCCTCGTCCCCGGCCCAGGGCAGCAGACGCGGCTCGCGCGGTTCCCTCATGCCGCCTGCCTCTCCTGGAACCAGGACGCGGTGACGTACGGGCGTACGGCGACGGTCTCGGCTCCGTCCAGTACGGAGGGCAGGCCGTAGGGGCTGCGGTGGGAGGGGAGGGACCGCCGGGTCACGGCCGGAGGAGGCGCGGACGGCGTGGGCCCGAGAACCGCGTGGGGGCCGGTACGGCGGTGCATCCCGCGTGGGTGGAGCAGCACGCTCACCCATGTGATGAGGCGGCCGATAGGGTCGGTCATGTCATCAGCTCCGATCAGTACTCACTGGTGGCCACGCCCCTGGACGGCGGCATCCGTCGCGGGGGTCTTCTGTAAGGCATTCTAGGCATGCTAGGGGTCCCATGGATCGCCTATCGCGCTAAGTATGCTCATCCTGAATCGGTGATCGAGTTCGCTCCCGACATCCCCCGCTGGCGCCAGGTCGCCGAGGTGGTGCGTGGTCGCATCGCCGACGGCACCTACCCGCCGCGTACGCGCGTCCCCTCCGTCGTGCAACTCACGGCGGAGTTCGGGATCGCCAACGCGACAGCGCACAAGGTGCTCCGGGCGTTGCGTGAGGAAGGCCTGACCTACACGGAACCCGGCCTCGGCTCCTTCGTCGCCGCACGGCCCGAGGCATAGTGCCCGCCGGGGTGCCCGCGCGTACGGGCCGGCACCCTCAGGGTGCCGTCTCGCCCCGCACCAACGGCCCGCACGCCGGCTGGACGCCCTCCGGGAGGTCGTCCGGCCGGCACCAGCGGGCCTCCAGGATCTCGAAGGGGTCCAGGCGCAGTTCGCCGCCCAGCAGGCGGGCCTCGTAGGCCACCTCCATGCGCGTGCGGAAGCCACTGTTCAGCATGGTCAGGCGGCCCACCTCCACGTCGAGGTTCGTCTCCTCCTTGACCTCGCGCACCACCGTTGCCCGGAAGTCCTCCCCCTTGCGCGCGAAACCGCTCGGCAACCCCCACTGGCGGCCCGGCGGCCACATCCGGTGCCGGAGCAGCAGCACCCGCCCCTCGTCGTCGCGCACCACACCGGTCACGCCCACCACGAACTTGGCGTGCAGCAACCACATGATGCGGCTCTGCGCGGGGCGCAGGAGTCGCCAGAGACGGGCGATGAGTCGGCGCACGGGACCTCGGGCGGTGTGGGAGCGGACGTGGATGATCACCGGTGGGAAAGGTACCCGCTGTGTCCATGTGATGAACGGAGTTGACCTGGGCGGGGCGGGAACCGCATTGTCAGGTATATAAGTGCTCCACGGTACTGACTCGGTTCAATACTCTGGACTGGGAAGTTCATCAAGATGCACACTCGGTACAGGCAAGTGTCCGCTCCGACGTCCCTGGAAGGCCCCGTGACCACCCCCAGCGCCGCCACCCCGTCCACCACAGCAGGGACGGGGCAGCACGGCCACGCGCCCGCCCCGGCCGGCGCCCCGCGCGGACGGGGTTCCCTCGGACCGGTCGGCCTGGTCCTCGCCGGTGGGATCTCCGTGCAGTTCGGCGGGGCGCTGGCGGTGACGCTGATGCCCCGGGCCGGCGCGCTCGGGGTCGTGACGCTGCGGCTGCTGGTGGCGGCGCTCGTGCTGATGGTGCTGTGCCGACCCCGGCTGCGCGGACACTCGCGCGCCGACTGGGGCACGGTGATCGTCTTCGGCATCGCCATGGCCGCGATGAACGGCCTCTTCTACCAGTCCGTCGCGCGCATCCCGCTGGGCCCGGCGGTCACGCTGGAGGTCCTCGGCCCGCTGGCCCTGTCCGTCCTGGCCTCACGCCGTGCGGTCAACCTCGTGTGGGCCGCCCTGGCCCTCGCGGGTGTGTTCCTCCTCGGTGGCGGAGGCTTCAGCGGTCTCGACCCGCTGGGTGTGGCCTTCGCACTGGGTGCCGGCGCCATGTGGGCGGCGTACATCGTCTTCAGCGCGCGTACGGGCCGCCGCTTCCCCCAGGCGGACGGACTCGCCCTCGCCATGGCCGTGGCGGCGGTCCTCTTCCTGCCGCTGGGCGTCGTCGAGTCCGGTACGAAGCTCCTCGACCCGACGGTCCTCGGCCTGGGCGCGGCGGTCGCGGTGCTGTCCTCCGTCCTCCCGTACACCCTCGAACTCCTCGCACTGCGCCGCCTGCCCGCCTCCACCTTCGCCATCCTGATGAGCCTGGAACCGGCCCTCGCCGCGGCCGCCGGCTTCCTCATCCTCGACCAGGCCCTCTCCACCGCCGAGGCCGCCGCCATCGCCCTGGTCATCGCGGCGAGCATGGGGGCGGTGCGGACGCAGGTGGGGCGGGGGAAGGCGAAGGGGGCGGGGGCCGTCTCCTGACGATCGCCGGGCGCGGCACGGCACGGGGAGTCCGCCGGTGACCGCCCGCCGGGCCCCCGGCCGGCTGCCCGTGCCGCGTCCGGTGGACGGGAGTGCCCCGATTCCCGAACACCACGCGAGTCGCCGACGGGGTCGCTTCTCCGGGCGACGGGGCACGAAAGGGCTGCGGGTGTCGCATGGCCGGCCCGTCGAACGGGGCGGGGCGGACACGGACGAGTCGAGACCGGCGGCGGCCGCGGCGCGAGCGGTGGCGGAGAGTACCCGCCGGCCCGGTCCCCGGAGGCCGGGCTGCGGCAAGCGGAACGAACCGTGGGTCGTCCGACGGATCCGTTCGACGGCGCGGCCCTGACGGAGGAACAGCGCGCCCTGTGCGCCGGGGACGTCCGGCTCAAGGACCTCGACCCGGCGGCTCAGGCACTCGGCCGGTACACACGGCGGACGCGCGCCGACCGGAAACCGGATCTCGTCGTCCGCGGCCCGGCGGCCGGACGGTTGGGGACGCGGTCGACACCGCGGTGCCGTCGTGACCGCGCGGGCTCCGGCGGCGGGGGTGGGCGACGGCGCACCTGGGTAGGGACGGGGCAGTCACAACGGGGGCGCAGGGGGAGCGACATGCTGGCGGGGGCGATCGGTGATCTGCTGCTGGGGCTGCTGGCCAGTTGTCTGAGCGGCCTGGCGGTGTGGCTGTGGCAGCGCGGCAGGCACACCCGGGACCTCCGGCTGCGGATGCGCGTCGTCGGCGCCCGTCCCGGCGACACCTGCCTGATCGTGATGAACAACAAGTACGGCGCCCCGGGCACCACCCATCACCACGACGTGCAGGCGATGATCGAGGCGGCCGTCCTCAGCCACAGCCTGCGGTGCGAGGTCGAGATCGTCCGCAGCGACGACTTCCGGGGCGGCAACGAGGACAAGCCGGAGTTCTGCATAGGGGGTCCGCTCGGTTCGAACGTGCGCAGCGCGGGCCACCTCGCCCACAGCCTCCCCGGCGTCGTGTTCCACCCCTACACCCATCCGGACCATCCGTTGGCCATCGAGGCGGGTGGCGAGCTCTACCGCTGGGACCGCGGGAACGAGGGGTACGCGCTGCTCGCGAAGTTCACCGCTCCGGGAGGGGACCGCCCCGTCGTCCTCGTCTGCGGGCAGAGCGCCGTCACCAACCACGCCGCCGCGTACTTCCTCCGCCACTCGTACCGCCGGATAGCGGACACCGTCTCCTCCACCGAACGCTTCTGCCTGCTGCTGAAGGTTCCCTCGATCCGCACCTACGGCTTCCAGGGGGTCACCCTGGAACGTGACCTCACCGACACGGTCTTCGCGCCCGGGACGTAGCGCTTCCCGCGCGTACGGGCGCAATGAGCCCTCACGTACGGGTGTGAGGGGCGGGCACATCGATTCATGCAAGCACGCTTGCTTGTTTCTGGGTGGGCTGCCATGCTCCACGCAACCGCGCCGCACACCGCCGTGTCCGTGTCCCGAGGGGAGCGCCTCGTGTCCGATCCGACGCCCGTGATCGACGATCTGCGTGAGGAGGGCGAGGAGCTCGACCGGCTGGTGGCCGGGCTCGGCCCCGAGCAGTGGGCGCGGGAGACGCCCGCCGCCGGGTGGACCGTCGCCCACCAGATCGCGCACCTCGCCTGGACCGACCGTTCCGCGCTGCTCGCCGTCACCGACGCCGACGGGTTCCGGGTGCTGGTCGAGAAGGCCCTCGCCGCACCCCACACCTTCGTGGACGAGGGTGCCGAGGAGTACGTCCGGTCCGCGCCCGCCGACCTGCTCGCGCGGTGGCGCGAGGGACGCGCGGCGCTGGACAAGGCGCTGCGGGAGGCGCCGGCCGGAGCGCGTTTCCCCTGGTACGGGCCGCCCATGTCCGCCGCCTCCATGGCCACCGCCCGCCTCATGGAGACCTGGGCCCATGGACTGGACGTGGCGGACACGATCGGTGTGATGCGGCCACCCACGGAGCGGCTTCGACATGTGGCGTGGCTCGGGGTGCGGACCCGGGACTTCGCCTACGGGGTGCGGGGGATCACCCCGCCGGCCGATCCCTTCCGCGTCGAGCTGGTCGGGCCGGGCGGTGAGCCGTGGGCGTACGGTCCCGAGGACGCGCCCCAGCGGGTCACCGGGCCCGCGCTCGACTTCTGCCTCCTGGTCACCCAGCGCGCCCACCGCGCGGACCTCGCGCTCACCGCCGACGGCCCCGACGCCGACCGCTGGCTGGACATCGCCCAGGCCTTCGCCGGGCCGGCCGGTGGCGGGCGGGAGCCGAAGGGGGACACCGCGCGGTGACGGCGACGACCCTGCGCATCGGCAACTTCTCCGGCTTCTACGGCGACCGCGCGGGCGCCCTGCGCGAGATGCTCACCGGCGGCGAGGTCGACGTCCTCACCGGCGACTACCTCGCCGAGCTGACCATGCTCATCCTCGCCCGCGACCGGCTGAAGGACCCCTCCGCCGGGTACGCCCGCACCTTCCTGCGGCAACTGGAGGAGTGCCTGGGCCTCGCCCACGAGCGCGGGGTCAAGCTCGTCACCAACGCGGGCGGGCTGAATCCCGCCGGGCTCGCCGACGCCGTACGCGCCCTCGCCGACCGGCTCGGCATCCCCGTGCGGGTCGCCCACGTCGAGGGCGACGACCTCACCGCGCGGTACCCCGGCAGCCTCGCCGCCCACGCCTACCTCGGCGGCTTCGGCGTCGCGGAATGCCTCCGCGCGGGCGCCGACGTGGTCGTCACCGGGCGGGTCACCGACGCGGCCCTCGTCACCGGGCCGGCCGCCGCCCACTTCGGCTGGGCGCCGACGGACCACGACCGGCTCGCGGGGGCCGTCGTCGCCGGGCACGTGCTGGAGTGCGGGGCGCAGGCCACCGGCGGGAACTACGCCTTCTTCGGCGAGCGCCGGCCCGGTGACCTCCGACGGCCCGGATTCCCTCTCGCCGAGATCCACGCCGACGGCAGCGGCGTCATCACCAAGCACCCCGGAACCGGCGGCTTCGTCGACGTCGGCACCGTCACCGCGCAACTGCTGTACGAGACCGGCGGCGCCCGGTACGCCGGGCCGGACGTCACCGCGCGGCTGGACACCGTACGGCTCACCCGGGACGGGCCCGACCGGGTGCGCGTCGAAGGCGTCCGGGGGGAGGCCCCACCGCCCACGCTCAAGGTCGGGCTCAACCGGCTGGGCGGGTTCCGCAACGAGGTCGTGTTCGTGCTCACCGGCCTCGACGTCGAGGCCAAGGCGGACCTCGTGCGGGAGCAGATGTCCGACGCGCTCGCCAAGTCGCCGCCCGCCGAAGTGCGCTGGGAGCTGGCCCGCACCGACCGGGCCGACGCCGGCACCGAGGAGACCGCCAGCGCGCTGCTGCGGCTCGTCGTACGGGATCCCGCGCAGGAGGCGGTCGGGCGGGTGCTGAGCGGGGCCGCCGTCGAGCTGGCGCTGTCCAGCTATCCCGGATTCCATGTGATGGCGCCACCGGGGAAGGGCTCCCCCTATGGGGTCTTCGAGGACGTGTACGTCCCCCATGGCGACGTCGACCATGTGGCCGTCCTCCACGACGGACGCCGGATCCCCGTGGACCCGCCCCCCGACACCGCCGTACTCGACGACGTACCGGCGCCCGCGCTCCCCGAACCGCTCCCCACGGGACCCACGACACGAGCCCCCCTCGGCCTCGTCGCCGGCGCCCGCAGCGGCGACAAGGGCGGGAACGCCAACGTCGGCGTCTGGGTCCGCTCCGACGACGCCTGGCGGTGGCTCGCGCACGAGCTGACCGTCGAGCGGTTCCGCGAGCTGATCCCCGAGGCCCGCGACCTGCCGGTCACCCGGCACGTACTGCCCCGCCTGCGCGCCCTGAACTTCCTCGTCGAAGGCATCCTCGGCGAGGGCGTCGCCGCGCAGGCCCGCTTCGATCCGCAGGCCAAGGCGCTCGGCGAATGGCTGCGCTCCCGGCACCTCGACATCCCGGAGGCCCTGCTGTGACGGTCCTCGCGTCCGCCCTCGACACCACCGGCCCCGATTACCGGGCGCACCGCGACGCCATGCTCGCCAAGCTGGCCGAGCTCGACGCCGAGCACGCCAAGGCCCTCGCGGGCGGCGGCGAGAAGTACGTCGAGCGGCACCGCAAGCGCGGCAAGCTGCTCGCCCGCGAACGCGTCGAACTGCTCCTCGACCCCGACACGCCCTTCCTGGAACTCTCCCCGCTGGCCGCCTGGGGGAGCGACCACACCGTCGGCGCCTCGCTCGTCACCGGCATCGGTGTCGTCGAGGGCGTGGAGTGCCTGATCACCGCCAACGACCCGACCGTGCGCGGCGGCGCCAGCAACCCCTGGAGCCTGAAGAAGGCCCTGCGCGCCAACGACATCGCGCTCGCCAACCGGCTGCCCGTGATCAGCCTCGTCGAGTCCGGCGGCGCCGACCTCCCTTCCCAGAAGGAGATCTTCATCCCCGGCGGCGCGATCTTCCGGGACCTGACCCGGCTGTCGGCGGCCGGCATCCCCACCGTCGCCGTCGTCTTCGGCAACTCCACCGCCGGAGGCGCGTACGTCCCCGGCATGTCCGACCACGTGATCATGGTCAAGGAGCGGGCGAAGGTGTTCCTCGGCGGCCCGCCGCTCGTGAAGATGGCCACCGGGGAGGAGAGCGACGACGAGTCCCTGGGCGGCGCCGAGATGCACGCGCGCGTGTCGGGCCTCGCCGACCACTTCGCCGTCGACGAACCGGACGCGCTCCGCCAGGCCCGCCGGGTCGTGGCCCGCCTCAACCACCGCAAGGCGTACGACGACCCGGGACCGGCCGCCCCGCCCAAGTACGACGAGGACGAACTCCTCGGCATCGTCCCGGGCGACCTCAAGACCCCCTTCGACCCGCGCGAGGTCATCGCGCGGATCGTCGACTCCTCCGACTTCGACGAGTTCAAACCCCTCTACGGCACCAGCCTCACCACCGGCTGGGCCACTCTCCACGGCCATCCCGTCGGCATCCTCGCCAACGCCCGGGGAGTCCTCTTCAGCGAGGAGTCCCAGAAGGCCGCCCAGTTCATCCAGCTCGCCAACCAGCGCGACATCCCGCTGCTCTTCCTGCACAACACCACCGGCTACATGGTCGGCAGGGAGTACGAGCAGGGCGGCATCATCAAGCACGGCGCGATGATGATCAACGCGGTCAGCAACTCCCGCGTCCCCCACCTGTCCGTCCTCATGGGCGCCTCCTACGGCGCCGGGCACTACGGCATGTGCGGCCGCGCCTACGACCCCCGCTTCCTGTTCGCCTGGCCCAGCGCCAAGTCCGCCGTCATGGGCCCGCAGCAGCTCGCCGGCGTGCTGTCCATCGTCGCCCGGCAGTCCGCCGCGGCGAAGGGACGGCCGTACGACGACGAGGCGGACGCGGCGCTGCGCGCCATGGTGGAGCAGCAGATCGAGTCCGAGTCGCTGCCCCTGTTCCTGTCCGGGCGGCTGTACGACGACGGCGTCATCGACCCGCGCGACACCCGCACCGTCCTCGGCCTGTGCCTGTCGGCCATCCACACCGCGCCCTACGAGGGCGCGCGCGGTGGCTTCGGCGTCTTCCGGATGTGAGGGACCGATGATCACTTCCCTGCTGATCGCGAACCGGGGCGAGATCGCCTGCCGTATCGCCCGCACCTGCGGCGAGTTGGGGATCCGAACCGTCGCCGTGCACTCGGACGCCGACGAGAACGCCCGCCACGCGCGCGTGGCGGACACGGCGGTACGACTGCCGGGGGCGGCGCCCGCCGACACGTATCTGCGCGGCGACCTGATCGTGAAGGCCGCCCTCGCGGCCGGCGCGGACGCCGTGCACCCCGGCTACGGCTTCCTCTCCGAGAACGCCGACTTCGCGCGGGCCGTCCGGGACGCCGGCCTGGTGTGGATCGGGCCGCCCCCGGAGGCGATCGAGGCGATGGCGTCCAAGACGCGCGCCAAGGAGCTGATGGGCGTCGAGCCCCTGCGCGAGGTCACCGAGTCCGATCTGCCGGTGCTGGTGAAGGCGGCGGCGGGCGGCGGCGGACGCGGGATGCGCGTCGTACGGCGCCTCGCGGACCTGGACGGCGAACGGGACGCCGCCCGCGCGGAGGCCGCGAGCGCCTTCGGCGACGGCGAGGTGTTCGTCGAGCCGTACGTGGAGGGCGGCCGGCACGTCGAGGTACAGGTGCTCGCCGACACGCACGGCACGGTGTGGGTGCTCGGCACCCGTGACTGCTCCCTCCAGCGCCGCCACCAGAAGGTGATCGAGGAGGCCCCGGCACCGGGGCTGACCGCACGGCTCACCGGGGAGCTCCACGCCCTCGCCGTACGCGCCGCGCGTGCCGTCTCCTACGTGGGCGCCGGAACCGTCGAGTTCCTCGTCGCGGGGGAGCGGGCGCACTTCCTGGAGATGAACACCCGCCTCCAGGTGGAGCACCCGGTGACGGAGGCCGTCTTCGGGATCGATCTCGTCGCCGAGCAGATCCGCGTCGCCGAGGGCCACGCCCTCCCGGGCGACCCGCCGCACGCGCGTGGACACGCCGTCGAGGCCCGCCTCTACGCCGAGGACCCGTCCCGGGAGTGGGCCCCGCAGACCGGCCGTCTGCACCGCCTCGCCGTCCCCGGCGCCGTGCGCCTGGACACCGGCTACACGGACGGCGACGACATCGGCGTCCACTACGACCCCCTGCTCGCCAAGGTCGTCGCCCACGCCCCCACCCGCGCGGAGGCGGTCCGCAAGCTGGCCGCGGCGCTGGAACGCGCGGTGATCCACGGCCCCGTCACCAACCGGGACCTCCTCGTCCGCTCCCTGCGGCACGAGGAGTTCGCGCAGGCCCGCATGGACACCGGCTTCTACGACCGCCACCTGCCCGAGCTGACCGCCCCGGCCCCCGACCCGTACGCCCCGCTCGCCGCCGCCCTCGCCGACGCCCACGGCCGCTCCCGCTTCGGCGGCTGGCGCAACCTGCCCTCGCAGCCGCAGACCAAGCGGTACGCGATGGCCGGCGAGGAGCACGAGGTCCGCTACCGGCACACGCGCGACGGCCTCACGGCCGACGGGGTGCAGGTCGTGCACGCCGGCGCGGGGCTCGTGGTCCTGGACGCGGACGGCGTACGGCGCCGCTACGAGGTCAGCCGCTACGGCGACCGGGTGTACGTGGGCGCCACCGCCCTCACCGCCCTGCCCCGCTTCCCCGACCCCGCCACCCAGCACGCCCCCGGCTCCCTCCTGGCCCCCATGCCGGGCACGGTCGTCCGCGTCGCGGAGGGCCTGACCGAGGGAGCGGCGGTGGAGGCCGGACAGCCCCTCCTCTGGCTGGAGGCGATGAAGATGCAGCACAAGATCACGGCCCCGGTCACGGGAACCCTCAGCGCCCTCCACGCCGTGCCGGGACAGCAGGTGGAGCCCGGCGTGTTGCTGGCCGTGGTGCGACCCACCTAGGGGCGCGGGGCCGTGCCCGACATGCGGTTGCCGCCGCGTGGGCGCGAGAGACCACGACCAACCCGCATCCTCCGCACGACCCGAAGCCCCTCCCCCTCAGGAGCGCTCATGCCGGTGATCGAGTCAGAAGAGCACAAGGCCCTCCGCGAAGCGGTGGCCTCCTTCGCGAACAACCACCCCCGAACCCCCGGCGCCGACAACCGCCCCTTCTGGCAGGAGGCCGCCAAGCTCGGCTACATCGGCGTCAACCTGCCGGAGGCGTACGGCGGTGGCGGCGGCGGCATCGCCGAACTCTCCCTCGTGCTGGAGGAGATGGGCGCCGCCGGAAATCCCCTGCTGATGATGATCGTCTCCCCGGCGATCTGCGGCACCGTCATCTCCCGCTTCGGCACCGAGGCCCAGAAACGGGAGTGGCTGCCCGCCCTGGCCGACGGCAGCCGCCTGATGGCCTTCGGCATCACCGAACCCGACGCCGGTTCCAACAGCCACCGCATCACCACGACGGCCCGCAGGGACGGCACCGACTGGCTCCTCACCGGCCGCAAGGTGTTCGTCTCCGGCGTCGACATCGCCGACGCCACCCTCGTCGTGGGCCGCACGGAGGACGCCCGCACCGGACGCCTCAAGCCCTGTCTGTTCATCGTCCCGCGCGACACCCCCGGCTTCGAACGCCGGAAGATCGACATGGAACTCGACGCCGTCGAGAAGCAGTTCGAGCTGACCCTCGACGACGTGCGGCTGCCCGCCGACGCGCTCGTCGGCGACGAGGACGCGGGCCTGCTCCAGCTCTTCGCCGGCCTCAACCCCGAACGCGTCATGACGGCCGCGTTCGCGATCGGCATGGGCCGCCACGCGCTCGCCCGCGCCGTCGAGTACGCGCGTGAGCGCACCGTCTGGAACGCCCCCATCGGCGCCCACCAGGCGATCGCGCACCCCCTCGCCCAGGCGCACATCGACCTCGAACTGGCCCGTCTGATGACGCAGAAGGCCGCGCACCTCTACGACGCCGGTGACGACGTGGGCGCGGGTGAGGCCGCCAACATGGCCAAGTACGCGGCGGCCGAGGCCTGCGTGAAGGCCGTCGACCAGGCCGTGCACACCCTCGGCGGGAACGGCCTCACGCGCGAGTTCGGGCTCGCCTCGCTGATCACCGCCGCACGCGTGTCCCGTATCGCCCCGGTGAGCCGGGAGATGATCCTCAACTACGTCTCCCACCAGACCCTGGGCCTTCCCAAGTCGTACTAGGCCCTCATGGCCCCTCGGCCGTCCTGGAGGAACCGTGTTCCGAAGCGAGTACGCAGACGTCCCGCCGGTAGAACTCCCCATCCACGACGCGGTGCTCGCCCGGGCCGCCGAGTTCGGGAGCACCCCGGCGCTGATCGACGGCACCGACGGCACCACCCTCACCTACGAGCAGGTGGACCGCTTCCACCGGCGGGTCGCCGCGGGACTGGCCGAGGCGGGCGTGCGCAAGGGCGACGTGCTCGCCCTGCACAGCCCCAACACGGTCGCCTTCCCCACCGCGTTCTACGCGGCCACCCGCGCGGGTGCCGCCGTCACCACCGTGCACCCCCTGGCCACCGCCGAGGAGTTCGGCAAGCAGCTGAAGGACTGCGCGGCCCGCTGGATCGTCACCGTCTCACCGCTGCTGGACACCGCGCGGAGGGCCGCCGAGCTGGCCGGCGGGATCGAGGAGATCCTCGTCTGCGACAGCGCGCCCGGACACCGTTCCCTGATCGACATGCTGGCCTCCACCGCGCCCGAGCCGGTGGTCGGCATCGACCCGGCCGAGGACGTCGCCGCCCTGCCGTACTCCTCCGGCACCACCGGCGTCCCCAAGGGGGTGATGCTCACCCACCGCCAGATCGCCACCAACCTCGCGCAGCTCCATCCGCTGATCACGGCGGGGCCCGGCGACCGCGTCCTCGCGGTGCTCCCGTTCTTCCACATCTACGGCCTGACGGCCCTGATGAACGCCCCGCTCCGGCAGGGCGCCACCGTCGTCGTCCTGCCGCGCTTCGACCTGGAGACGTTCCTCGCGGCCATCCAGAACCACCGCATCACCGGCCTGTACGTGGCCCCGCCGATCGTCCTGGCCCTCGCCAAGCACCCCCTGGTCGCCCGGTACGACCTGTCGTCCCTGAAGTACGTCGTCAGCGCGGCCGCGCCCCTGGACGCGGGCCTCGCCGCCGCCTGCTCGCGGCGGCTCGGGCTGCCGCCCGTCGGCCAGGCGTACGGCATGACGGAACTGTCGCCCGGCACCCACGTCGTCCCCCTGGACGCCATGAGCGAAGCGCCCCCCGGCACCGTCGGCAAGCTCATCGCCGGCACCGAGATGCGGATCGTCTCCCTCGACGACCCCGGCAAGGACCTCGGACCCGGCGAGCCCGGCGAGATCCTCATCCGCGGGCCCCAGGTCATGAAGGGCTACCTCGGCCGCCCCGACGCCACCGCCGCGATGATCGACGGGGACGGCTGGCTGCACACCGGGGACGTCGGCCACGTCGACGAGGGAGGCTGGCTCTTCGTCGTGGACCGCGTGAAGGAACTGATCAAGTAGAAGGGCTTCCAGGTCGCCCCCGCCGAACTCGAGGCGCTGCTCCTCACCCACCCCGGCGTCGCGGACGCCGCCGTCATCGGCGTCTACGACGAGGACGGCAACGAGGTCCCGCACGCCCACGTCGTCCGTCAGCCGTCCGCCCCGGAGCTCTCCGAGGGCGAGGTCATGACGTACGTCGCCGAGCGCGTCGCCCCGTACAAGCGCGTCCGGCGCGTCACCTTCATCGACGGCGTCCCGCGCGCCGCCTCCGGAAAGATCCTGCGCCGCGAGCTCCGCGCGGCGCACGAGGAGTCCTCGTGACCCTGATCGGCCGCACCCGCGCGCGGGGCGTCGAGACGCTCCGCCTCGACGCCCCGGAACGGCGCAACGCCCTGTCCGCCGCCCTCGTCGGCGAACTGGCCGACGCGCTGAGCGACGCGGGCGGGGACACCGGCGTCCGCGCGGTGGTCCTCACCCACACCGGCACCACCTTCAGCGCGGGCGCGGACCTGCGCGACCCGCCCGCGCCCGAGGCGCTGGTGGGCCTGTTGCGGGGGATCGTCGAGCTGCCCAAACCGGTCGTCGCGCGGGTCACCGGGCACGTCCGCGCGGGCGGCCTCGGCCTGCTCGCGGCCTGCGACATCACCGTCGCCTCCCACGCGGCGACGTTCGCCTTCACCGAGGTCCGCATCGGGGTCGCGCCCGCCGTGATCTCGCTGCCGCTGCTGCCCCGCACCGACCCGCGCGCCCTGGCCCGCTACTACCTCACCGGGGAGCGCCTCGACACCGCCGAGGCCGTCCGCGTCGGCCTGCTCACCGCCGCCGGTGACGACGTCGACGAGGTCCTCGCGCCGATCCTCGACGGCCTGCGCAGATCCGCCCCCGACGCCCTGGCCGAGACGAAACGGCTGCTCACGGCTAGGGTGCTGGAGACCTTCGACCGGGACGCGGCCGATCTGACCGCGCTCTCGGCGCGCCTCTTCGCCTCCGCCCCCGCGCGCGAGGGAATGACGGCCTTCCTCGAACGACGGGATCCGGAATGGGTGGTGTGAGCACGGCCGACCGTGCGGAACGAGTCCCCAAGCAGGACCGCAGCCGGGCCACCCGGCAGCGGCTCCTGGAGGCCGCCGTGGCCTGCCTCGCGGAGCACGGCTGGGCGGGCTCCACGGTCTCCGTCGTCGCCGAACGCGCGGGCGTCTCCCGGGGGGCCGCCCAGCACCACTTCCCGACCCGTGAGGACCTCTTCACGGCCGCCGTCGAGTACGTCGCCGAGGAGCGCTCCACCGCCCTGCGCGCCCTCTTCCCGGAGGGCGCCGCGGCACATGACCGCCGCGCGGTGATCGCGGCGCTGGTCGGCCTCTACACCGGCCCCGTCTTCCGCGCGGCGCTCCACCTGTGGGTCGCCGCCTCCAACGAGGAACAGCTGCGCCCGCGCGTGACCGAGCTGGAGCTGCGCGTCGGCCGCGAGTCCCACCGCATCGCCGTCGAACTCCTCGGCGCCGACGAGTCCCGCCCCGGCGTCCGCGAAACCGTCCAGGGCCTCCTCGACATGGCCCGGGGCCTCGGCCTCGCCAACCTCCTCACCGACGACGGGGCCCGCCGCGAGCGGGTGGTGGCGCAGTGGGCGGCGCTGCTGGACGAGGCGCTGGACTGACCCATGGGCGACCGATTCCAGGTGATCGTCGACCTCGACGCGGACGAGGCGGACGCCGGCCGGCTCGCCCGGCGGGTGGTGGAACAGCTCGTGGCGGAGGGCGTCGTCCTCGCCGAACGCACGAAATGCGTCCCCGGACAGCCCCTGGGGCATCCGCCGGGCCCGCACTGGGAGCGTGCGGTGACCGACGACTGGGACCTCGAGCCCTGGGACGGACTCGCCGTCCACACCCGCCGCACCGGCTTCACCAGCGGCGCGGACATGCCCGGCGCGGCTCTCTGTCCGCGCTGCGGAGCCTCCACCCCCCTGGGGGACGAGACCTGGCAGCGCTTCGGCACCGCCATGCGGACGTGGTACGACAACGGCACCGCGACCGTCGACTGCCCCGCCTGCGCGACCGCCGTCGCCGTTCCGGACTGGGCCTGGGACGAGGCCCCGCTTGCCTTCGGCTGCCTGGGCTTCGAGTTCTGGAACTGGCCCGACCTCACCGACGCCTTCCGCGCCCGGCTGGCCGAGCTGCTCGACGGCCACCGCACCACGTACGTCTGGGGCAAGCTGTGAGAACGCCCGCGATCACGCCCGCTCGCGGGCCTCGCGCACCGCGCGGATGACGTCGATGACGTCGTCCGCCGTGACCTCACCGCGCGTGGCGAGGGCGCGGGCCTCGGCCGCCGCCTCGCGCGGCGAAAGCTCCGTGGCCTCGTCCCGCCCGCGGGACTCCCGCTCGTTCACGGGCTGAGCCGCTCCACCCGCCAGCCCCCGCCCGCCTCCGCCACGTACCGCAGGCGGTCGTGGAGGCGGTTCTCCCGGCCCTGCCAGAACTCCACCGCCTCCGGGACCACCCGGAAGCCGCCCCAGTGGGGCGGCACCGGTACCTGCTCGTGCTCCGGGTAGCGGGCCGCCAGGCCGGCGTAGGACGCGTCGAGCTCCGCGCGGCCGGCGATCACCGAGGACTGGCCGCTGGCCCACGCGCCCAGCTGGGAGCCGTGCGGGCGGGTGCGGAAGTAGGCGGCCGTCTCGTCGCGGCCGGTGCGGCGCGCGGTGCCGGTGACGATGACCTGCCGGGCCATCGGGTGCCAGGGGAAGAGGAGCGAGACGTGGGGGTTCTCCGCCAGGTCGCGGCCCTTGCGGGAGTCGTAGTTCGTGTAGAAGACGAACCCGTCGTCGTCGAAGTGCTTCAGCAGCACCGTGCGCGAGCTGGGCCGTCCCGCCGCGTCCGCCGTCGAGACGATCATGGCGTTCGGTTCGAACAGCCCGCCGTCCGTCGCGGCCTGTTTGAACCAGCGCGCGAACTGTTCGACGGGAGTGGCGGCCAGGTCGGTCTCGGAGAGCCCCTCGGTCCGGTACTGCTTGCGCATCGAGGCGAGAGCGAAGGGGACGGCGTCTCGGTCGGTCACGCCGTCATCCTGCCGCATGAGCGAAGCCCGTGGGGGCACGGTGTCCTTCGTCACGTGATGGCACTGAGTGCCGCGAACCCTCCTCAAAGATGGCACTCGGAGATATCGTGCTGCCACTGATCCGGTTGGGTGACCGCCAGCCGGGCATCACAGGGGTGACGTCCCGGACCGCGAGTCCGTTCGAACGGACCGTGGATCCACCGGACGCGCGCCTTCGCTTCCGCCGACTGCCGACACAGGGTCGTCCCACCCCACAGCACCATCTGTCACCCACCTCACAAGGAGCCGCCAGATGTCCGACTTCGTACCCGGGCTCGAAGGAGTCGTCGCGTTCGAGACGGAGATCGCCGAACCCGACAAGGAGGGCGGCGCCCTGCGGTACCGGGGCGTCGACATCGAGGATCTGGTCGGGCACGTCTCCTTCGGCAACGTATGGGGACTGCTCGTCGACGGGGCGTTCAACCCCGGACTGCCGCCCGCCGAGCCGTTCCCGATCCCCGTGCACTCCGGCGACATCCGCGTCGACGTGCAGTCCGCGCTGGCCATGCTGGCGCCCGTGTGGGGCCTGAAACCGCTCCTCGACATCGATGCCGAGCAGGCCCGTGACGACCTCGCCCGCGCCGCCGTCATGGCCCTGTCCTACGTCGCCCAGTCCGCGCGCGGCCAGGGCCTGCCCATGGTGCCGCAGCGCGAGATAGACAGGGCCGAGTCCATCGTCGAACGCTTCATGATCCGCTGGCGCGGCGAGCCCGACCCCAAGCACGTCGCGGCCGTCGACGCGTACTGGACGTCGGCCGCCGAGCACGGCATGAACGCCTCCACGTTCACCGCGCGGGTCATCGCCTCGACCGGCGCGGACGTCGCGGCGGCCCTCTCGGGCGCCGTCGGCGCCATGTCGGGACCGCTGCACGGCGGCGCGCCCTCGCGCGTGCTGGGCATGATCGAGGAGATCGAGCGCACCGGGGACGCCGAGGCGTACGTCCGGCAGGCCCTCGACAAGGGCGAGCGCCTCATGGGCTTCGGCCACCGCGTCTACCGCGCGGAGGACCCCCGCGCCCGTGTCCTGCGCCGCACCGCCCGCGAACTCGGCGCCCCGCGCTTCGAGGTCGCCGAAGCCCTGGAGAAGGCCGCTCTGGCCGAGCTCCACGCCCGCCGCCCCGACCGGGTCCTCGCCACCAACGTGGAGTTCTGGGCGGCCATCGTGCTGGACTTCGCCGAGGTCCCGGCACACATGTTCACCTCGATGTTCACCTGCGCCCGTACGGCGGGCTGGTCGGCGCACATCCTGGAGCAGAAGCGCACGGGCCGCCTGGTCCGGCCCTCGGCCCGCTACGTCGGCCCGGGCACGCGCGACCCGCGCGAGATCGAGGGGTACACGGACATCGCCCACTGAGCGGGGCCCGGAAAACGCAGGCGACCCGCGAGTCTGGTTCCTCCCTGGGGAGGAGCCGGCCGGACGTTACCGGCGACTCGCGGGTCGGGTGACTGCGTTGGATTGGGCCGGTTGCGTGTATCTCGCACACGCCGGTCCGGCGCCGAACCGAGTACGACGGCGGGCTACTGGCCCGCAGCCACCTCTTCCGTCCGGTTGTCATACATCTGCCGAACCACCTCCCTTCTGAAGTACCGCCCACCTTAAGAACCGGCTCCCGCCGTATCAACCGCTTTTTTCGTTGACCTCCGCGCGGGGGCGCGATTGGCTTGCCGGGTGAGTGATCTTCGTGTCGAGGTCGTGGACGGCGACGCCGTGCCGGAGCAGTGGCGGCACGTCCACAACGTGATCGTGCCGCCCGCCGCGATGACGCTCGACGAGGTGCGGGAGCGCGTCGCGCGCGGGTACCGGCTGGGGAACGCGTACGCCGGTGACGTGCTGGTCGGCTGCTCGACGGTGCGGCCCCCGCGGGGGGAGGACGCCGCGGTGACCGTCATCGCGCGGGTGCCGCCCGGGCACCGGCGCGGGGGACACGGGACGGCGCTCCACGCGTCGGGGATCGCGCACGCGCGCGGCGGGCGCCGGGGCCGTCGAGACCGTGGTCCTGGCCGCCGACGAGGACGGCGCACGGTTCGCCCGCGCGCGGGGCTTTCGACGAGGTCGAGCGGTACGTCCTGCCGGGGAGAGCGAGCTGTGGCGGACGCCGCGCCTGGCGCCTTTTCCCTCGTGAACGGGCGGATCGGACGGTGCCGTACAACGATTCTCCCAATCTTGCGGGAACTCGATGTGCGCTGCGTCACGTTCAAGTTGAATGATTGCAAGTGAGTGAACCGTCGTGCCGTACGTGCGGACGCAGCCTGCAGGGGGTCCAGGTGAGTGCTTCCCGGCGTAGTGGGGCCACCGACGAGCTGGGGCCGGACGAGCCCGAGCCCGCGCGGGAGGGATCGGACGGCTCCGACCTCCTCGCCGCGCTGCTCGACGGCATGGACGCCGCCCTGTGCGCCTTCGACGCGGACGGGACGGTCACGCACTGGAACCGTGAGGCGGAGCGGATCCTCGGCTGGACCGCCGGCGAGGCGGTGGGCCGGGCCGGGTTCGCCGGGTGGGCCGTGCGCAGCGCGGACGCCGAGGAGGTCGAGGCGCGGCTGATGTCGGCCATGGACGCGCCGGGCCGGCAGGTGAACGAGTTCGCGCTGCTGACGAAGGACGGCGGCCGGGTGCTGGTGCGGACGCAGTCCGCGGCGGTGCGCGGGCCGGACGGGAAGCCGGCGGGGGTGTACTGCGCGTTCAGCGAGGTGCACGCGCAGATCGACCTGGAGCGGTCGATCGCGCTGAGCGAGGCGCTGCTGGAGGAGGCGAGCTGGGGGGTCGTCCTGGTCGACGCCGATCTGCGGCCCGCGGTGGTGAACCCGCACGCCGCGCGGGCGCTGGGCACGGGGCGGACGTCGGTACTGGGGCGGCCGCTGGGGGAGCTGCTGGCGCAGGGTGCGGAGGAGCTGGAGAGCGCGCTCACCCATGTGCTCGCGGAGGGGGCGCCGCCCGCGCCGGCCGAGCTGTGGGTGAGCGTGCGCACGCCGGAGGGCGAGCGGCGGCGGTGCTGGCGGAGCGGGTTCGTGCGGCTGTCGTCACCGCTGGCGGAGGAGCCGGTTCCGCTGGGGGTCGGCTGGCTGTTCCAGGACGTGACCGAGTCCCGGCAGGGTGAGCAGGAGGCGTCGCTGCTGCGGTTCCGCGCGCAGCAGCTGCACCGCGCGGCGCGCGCGGCGGCGGAGTGCGAGGACCCGGCGGAGGCGGCGACGGTCCACCTGGACTTCGCGCTGGCCGGGTTCGCCGACCACGCGCTGATCGACCGGGTGGCCGACGGCGGCCGGGACGCCGACCGGGTGCGACTGGTGCGGATCGCCGCCACCCCGTCCGGCGCACCGGGACCGAGCAGGCTCGCCGGGCGGGCGGGGCTGCCGGTGCGGTACGGCGAGGGGCATCCGGCGGTGCAGTGCGTGGAGCGGGCCGGGACGGTGCGGGCCGATGCCGGCTCCCTGGGCACCGAGGAGGCGCGGGCGTGGGCGCTGTCCCGGCAGTGGCCGGGGGACGCGGTGCACGCCCTGTGCACGGTGCTGCGGAGCCGGGGGCGCACGCTTGGTGCCGTGACGTTTCTGCGGGGTGCGGGCCGCAACGCGTTCGAACGCTCCGACACGATGTACGCGGAGGACGTGGCGGTCCGCATCGCCACGGCCCTGGACCTGGCGGGGCTGCTCGGCGACGATCGCTGACATCCGTTTCCGCCCCCGCCGCCCCTTCCCGTCCCGAACCCGGGGCTCCGCCCCGGGCCCCGCTCCCCACATCCCGGAGGGGCTGATCTCAGCGGCCGGGGGCGGCGTCAATGGCGGTAGAAGATGCGGTCGGCGTACTCGTCGAAGACGCGCGCGTTCCAGTCGTGGCCGCCGTCCACGTTGCCCGAGCGCAGCAGCGGCGGCTCGATTCCGCGGTCGGCGAGCGTCGCCGCCGTGGTGGCCATGACGGCCTGGAGGAGCGCCGTGGTGACCACCGTCGAGGCGGGGGCGAAGGGCGCGGGGACGTTGTCGTGGGTGAGCTCCGCGTCACCGACCGCGATACCGGAGTCCAGGACGAGGTCGCAGTGGTCCTTCAGGAACGTCCCGGAGGAGTGCCGGGACGACGTCTGCGTCGCGTACGCCACCGAGGTCACGCCGATGACCCGCACGCCCAGCTCGCGGGCCTTCATCGCCATCTCCACGGGCAGCGCGTTGCGCCCGGACAGCGAGATGACGATCAGCGCGTCGCCCGCGCGGAGCGGGGAGACGCCGAGCACGACGCCCGCGAGCCCGTCGACGCGTTCCAGGGCGGAGCCCAGCGTGGCCGGCCGCACGTCGACACCGACGGCCCCCGGGACGGCGAGCAGGTTCATCAGGGCGAGTCCGCCGGCCCGGTAGACGAGGTCCTGCGCGGCCAGCGAGGAGTGCCCGGCGCCGAAGGCGAAGAGCCGGCCGCCGTCTGCGACCGTGTCGGCGAGCAGCGTGCCCGCCGCCGCGACGGACGCGGCCTCCTCGTCACGGATCCGCCGCAGCAGGTCGATCGCGGCGTCGAGGAATTGACCGGCCGGCGTGCGGTCGCTCATGCGGCGTCCCTTCGGGCGGAAGTGTTGCGGATCACCGTGCGGTCTGGACCAGTGCCGTGTCAATACGGCGCCCGACCGCGCGGTTTCCCCTCCGCGGAGCCCTTCGTTCTCACCGCGCGGCCCGGTTGTCGGTCGTATGCGTCAGAATTGAGTCCTGGGCCAGCGCACGCGCCGGTGAGCCGTCCAGCCTCCGGCAGAGCCATCCGCAGATCTCATCGAGGGGCATGTATGTCCGGACTGATCGACACCACGGAGATGTATCTCCGCACCATCCTCGAGCTGGAGGAGGAAGGTGTGGTCCCCATGCGCGCCCGGATCGCCGAGCGGCTCGACCAGAGCGGCCCGACGGTCAGTCAGACCGTGGCACGCATGGAGCGCGACGGCCTGGTGTCCGTCGCTCCCGACCGGCACCTCGAGCTCACCGACGAGGGCCGCCGGCTGGCCACGCGCGTGATGCGCAAGCACCGGCTCGCCGAGTGTCTCCTGGTCGACGTGATCGGCCTGGAGTGGGAGCAGGTCCACGCCGAGGCCTGCCGCTGGGAGCACGTGATGAGCGAGGCCGTCGAGCGCCGCGTGCTGGAGCTGCTGAGGCACCCCACCGAGTCGCCGTACGGCAACCCGATCCCCGGCCTGGAGGAGCTGGGCGAGAAGGACGGGGCCGACCCGTTCCTGGACGAGGGCATGGTGTCCCTGGCCGACCTCGACCCGGGCGCCGGGGGCAAGACGGTCGTGGTGCGCCGGATCGGCGAGCCGATCCAGACGGACGCCCAGCTGATGTACACGCTGCGCCGGGCGGGCGTGCAGCCCGGTTCGGTGGTCAGCGTGACGGAGTCGGCGGGCGGGGTGCTGGTGGGCAGCAGCGGCGAGGCGGCCGAGCTGGAGTCGGAGGTGGCCTCGCACGTGTTCGTCGCCAAGCCCTGACCGGCCGACGGGCCGGCTGACGGTCGGGGGCGGGGGCGGGACGCCGGGCGGACGAGCGGTGCGTGCCCGCCGGTGCGTGCCCGTCGGTGGGAACGCGTCGAATCCGAGATCCACTGCGGCGAATCGCAGCGCTCGCCGGATTCGCGTGCGAGGCTGTCGCGTGAGGCATATGACCTGAGTGGCTCTGGCCGGGCCCGGCAGCGATGCCATCCCGGCAGGGGAGGGGCGGGACGATGTGCCGTGACCACGTGAGGAGCCCCGGCGCCGTGCGGCGCCGGGGCCTGTCCTCCCCTGTGCTGACCCGGAGCCCCGAGCTCTCAGGGTCATTCCCCTCGGACCGGTTTCCCCGAGCGGTCCGCCTCCCGTTGAAGATCTCCCCCGGGTCACGGCGATCAATCCCCTCAGGGGGTCACTCGAACGAGGGGTGTTGCCGGGCAAGAAGCCATTTTCGAATGGCCATTCGATAATCTGCGGGCAGTGGCAACAGGCAGGACCAGCACAGCAGGCAACGGGCAGGCAGCGAGCTTGGGGGGTGCCAGGACCATGGCGCGACGCATCGACGTGACCGGGGCGGACGGCGTACGGCTCGCCGCCTGGGAGTTCGGCGACCCGCCCAAGCACGGGGCCGACCCGGCGGAGAGCGCCGCGCAGCACGCCCCCGGCGTGCTGTTACTGCACGGCCTGATGGGCCGCGCCTCGCACTGGGCGTCCACCGCCCGCCGGCTCTCCGGGCGGTACCGCGCGGTCGCCCTCGACCAGCGCGGCCACGGCCGCAGCGACAAGCCCCCGCGGGCCTCCTTCACCCGTGACGCCTACGTCGACGACGCCGAGGCCGCCCTGGAGCAGCTCGGCCTCGGCCCCACCGTCCTCATCGGCCACGCGATGGGCGCGCTGACCGCCTGGCAGCTCGCCGCCAAACGCCCCGACCTGGTGCGCGGCCTGGTCATCTGTGACATGCGGGCCTCCGCCCTCGGGGCCGCCTCGCAGCGCGAGTGGGCCGAGTGGTTCAAGGCCTGGCCGGTCCCGTTCGCCACGCTCGCCGACGTACGCAAGTGGTTCGGCGAGGACGACCCCTGGGTGGAGCGGCCCAATCCGGCCCGCGGCGCGTTCTACGCCGAGGTGATGGCCGAGTCCCCGGACGGCTGGCGTCCGGTGTTCGACCCGGACCAGATGCTCCGCTCCCGCGAGACCTGGGTGTTCGACGCGCACTGGGAGGAGCTGGCCCAGGTGCGCTGCCCCGCCCTGGTGGTCCGCGGCCTCGACGGCGAACTCGGCCGCGCGGAGGCCCAGGAAATGGTCCGCGTCCTCCCGCACGGCCGGTACGCGGAGATCGCCGACGCCGGCCACCTGGTCCACTACGACCAGCCGGAGACCTGGCTCGCGGCGATCGAACCCTTCCTGGACTCATTGGACTCATCGGACTCGCCGGACTCGCCGGACTCGCCGGACTCGCCGGACTCGCCGGGCGAGGGCTGACCGCCGGCTCAGCCCTTGCTCACCGCCGTCAGGATCTCCGGCAGCCGGCGGGCCGTCCGCGGGGCCGCCAGCCGCAGGCCGAGGAAGGTCAGGGCCGCGCCGTACGCCGTGCCCACCGGCAGCAGCAGCCACAGCGGGCCGTCGCCGCCCGCGCCGGTGTTCAGCCAGACGGTGAGGGCGATGACCGGGAGGCACAGCACCGCCGCCGCGACCATGCCGCCGAAGAGGGAGATCCAGGCCAGCCCGGCCTGCCCCGGGGCGACGCTCCTGTGGCCCTCCTGCGGGATGGAGTACGGGAAGCGGGCCGAGGTCCACGCGCCCGTCGCGAGCATCGCGCCGAGCAGCGCGAAGGACAGGCCCAGCGCCTCCGGCAGCCGCGCCCAGTCACCCAGCAGCGCCGTCGTCAGCACGGTGACGAGCGTGGCGTACGGCAGGGTGACCAGCAGCAGCGCCAGCGCGCGGGCGCGCAGCTCCACGTACGCGTCCCGGGTCGACGAGATCGTCATCGCGACCATCCAGAACGCCGAGGTGTCCTGCCCGAACTGGTTGTACATCTGGATGCCGAGCATCCCGGCGGCGAAACAGGCGAAGTAGACCGAGCCGGTGCCCTGCCAGGCGTTGAACACCGGCACGATCAGCCCGATCGCCAGCGAGGTCACCCACGCGGCCTTCGTCTTCGGATCGCGCCGGACGTAGCGCAGGCTGCGCTCCACGGCCGTACCCGTGCGGCCCGGCGGCAGCAGCCGGGACAGGCCCGTCGACGAGCGGTCGCGGACCGCCGTGTCCCCGGCCGCCTGGAGGGTGGAACCGTCCGGCGAGGTCATCAGCCGCGTCAGGGACCGCGACCACAGCGCGAGCAGCCCCGCCAGAGCCGCCGCGCTCAGCGCCAGTTGCGCCAGCGCGACCCCGTACGCCCCCTCGCCCGCCGCGTGCGCCGCGGCGACCGCCGACGCCGGCGGGAACCACCGCAGCACGTCCGCCGCCGGATCGAGCTGCTCCAGACCGGAGGAACCCAGCCGCTGCGCCCCGAAGTTGACCACCTGCGCCCCGACGGCGATCACCAGCCCGCTGAGCACCGCGAGATCCCGGCCCTTGCGGCTGGTGAGCAGCCGTACGTTGGCGGTGGCCACCGCCCGCGCGAGCGCCACGCACACCAGCAGCGCCAGCGGCACGGCGAGGAAGCCCACGGCGAACGCCGCCCCGCCGCGCGCGACGGCGATCACGGAACCGGCGAGCAGGCACAGCGTGAACAGCGGCCCGACACCGACCAGCGAGGACGCGAGCAGGGCCCGCACCAGCGGCCGCGGCCGCAGCGGCAGCATCACCAGCCGGGTCGGGTCGAGGGTCTCGTCTCCACCGGGGAAGAACAGCGGCATCACCGCCCAGCCCAGCCCCAGCACCGCCACGAGCAGCACCACCAGCGACTCGACGTGACCGGAGCCGCGCAGCGCGATCAGCCCGAGGAACTGCAGCGCGGCGAACAGCAGGGCGGCGACGGCGGAGGCGATGTACGCCGCCCTGCGCCCGCCGGACTGCCGCAGCCCGTTGCGCAGCAGGGACAGTTTCAGCCGGACGAAGACGGAGGTGAGGGCGGCGGGAGTGCTCACGGCGCTCACCGGGAACCCCCGCCCAGCCAGTCGAGATCCGCACCGGCGTCGCGGCCGTCCGCGCCGACGAGCTCCAGGAACGCCCGCTGCAGCGAGGGCGCGTCCCCGCGCACCTCGGCGAGCGGGCCGTGGGCGCGGATCCGGCCGGCGGCCATCACGGCCACCCAGTCGCACAGCGACTCGACGAGCTCCATGACGTGGGAAGAGAACACGACCGTGGCGCCGGACGCCGTGTACCGCTCCAGAACGCCCCGGATGGTCTGCGCGGAGACCGGGTCGACCCCCTCGAACGGCTCGTCCAGGAACAGGACTTCAGGGTTGTGCAGCAGGGCGGCGGCGAGCCCGATCTTCTTGCGCATGCCGGTGGAGTAGTCGACGACGAGCTTGTGCTGGGCACCGGCCAGACCGAGGACGTCGAGCAGCTGCGCGGCCCGCTTGTCGACCTCGTCACCGGGCAGCCCCCGCAACCGCCCCGTGTAGGCCAGCAGTTCACGCCCCGACAGCCGCTCGAACAGCCGCAGCCCCTCCGGCAGCACCCCGATCCGGGCCTTGACCTCCGCCGGATCCCGCCACACGTCGTGCCCGACGACCTCGACGGTGCCCTGATCGGGCCGCAGCAGCCCGGTCACCATGGACAAGGTGGTGGTCTTCCCGGCTCCGTTGGGCCCGACCAGCCCGATGAACCGCCCCGCGGGCAGTTCCAGGTCGATCCCCCCGACCGCGACCTGCTCCCCGAACCGCTTCCAGAGGCCCCGCACACGTACGGCACTGCCCTCCACCATGACTCCCTCCGTCGCCTGGAAGCCTACGGGGAGCACAGCGCCCCTCCAGGGGTGCGGGAGCGTGCCGGCATGCGGTTCCGCCGCGTGGGCGCGACCGGCCACGACGCGGCCGCCCGCGGACGGAGACCACGCACATCGACGGGCGCCCTAGCGATCCCGACCGCACGCGTACGCCAACGGCGAGACCAGTTCCTCCACATCCGGCAGCCACCGATTCGCAACCGTGGGCCGGCAGGCCCACTGCACGGCCCCCCGGCACCCGACCCGCGTGGGCGGCGCGGCCACGTACGTCCCCTCCCCCAGGACCGCCAGGTCGAGCGACGCCGACGACCACCCCAGCTTGCGCAGCAGCTCCGGCACCTTCGCCGACGCCCCCGGCAGCACGAAGAACTCCGTCCGCCGGTCCGGCGTCACCGTGACCGGCCCCAGCGTCAGCCCCATCCGCTCCATCCGCGCGAGCGCCAGGAACCCGGCCGTCTCCGGAACGGAGATCGCGTCGAACGTCCGCCCGGTGGGCAGCAGGATCGACGCGGCCGGCTGCTTCTGCCACATCCGGCGGGCGACGGTCGCGCTGCCGGTCGCCTGGGCCGCCCAGTCCGGGCGGGCCGGGTGCGCGCCGGGCGAGGGACACGCGGCGTCACCGCACGAGCAGCGCTGCACCCCCTCGACGGCCTCCATCCAGGTGCCCGGGAACACGTCCCAGTGCCGCTCCTCGGCGTAGCGAACTGCGGTCTCCAGCAGCGATTCCCCGCGCTGCTTCGGGATCTGTACGGCGTCGGCGCCCGCGATCGTCTCTTCCACGATGAACACAACTACGGCCGTCACCAGGGGTTACGCCCCCGCGCATGCGCGGGGGAGGAGCATCGGTTCCTTGTTCGGGGCGCATGGATGCATCGATGGGGGCGCGCGAGAGGATCCGCGTCCCCGCTGGGTAACCAGGAGGGGGGCCGGCAACCGCCGTTACCCCGGCAATCCTCACATGTCCCGCATTGTCGGTACTTCGGCGGGGCATTGATCTTCCCGGCCGCATTTCCCGCCGGGACGCGAGACGTACGGCCGCGGAAGACACGTCAACTCGGTGCGTGGGCAGGGCACCGCAGCCTCAGGGGGTACGCCATGGCCGCAAGGCCTCTCGTCGCGCGGCAGCCGAACGAACGGCTGCAGGCGCTCATCCAGGAAGCCGGATGCTCCAACGCCGGACTGGCCCGCAGGGTCAACATGTGCGGCGCCGAGCACGGCCTCGACCTGCGCTACGACAAGACGTCGGTGGCGCGCTGGCTGCGCGGACAGCAGCCGCGGGGCCGGGCACCGGCGATCATCGCGGAGGCACTGGGCCGCAAACTGGGCCGTACGGTCACGATCGACGAGATCGGCATGGCCAACGGCAAGAACCTCGCGTCGGGGGTCGGCCTCCAGTTCTCGCCGACGGTACTGGGGGCCATCGAGCAGGTCTGCGAGCTGTGGCGCAGCGACGTGGGCCGGCGGGACTTCCTGTCCGGATCCTCCGTCGCCGCGTCCGCGCTGGTGGAGCCGAGCCGCGACTGGCTGATCTCCGCCCCCGACGGGCAGGTGGCGCGCTCCACCGGGCCGCGCGTGGGACAGTCCGACGTGGCGGCCGTACGGTCCATGACGCAGGCGCTGGTGGACCTGGACCACCAGTACGGCAGCGGGCACGTGCGCCCGGTCGTGGTGCACTACCTCAACAGCGTCGTCTCGGGGCTGCTGTCGGGGTCGTACCGCGAGGCCGTGGGACGCGACCTGTTCGCGGCGGTCGCGCGGCTGACCGAACTCGCCGGGTACATGGCCGTCGACACCGGGCAGCCGGGGCTCGCCCAGCGCTACTACATCCAGGCGCTGCGGCTGGCGCAGGCGGCCGGGGACCGCGGGTACGGCGGATACGTGCTCGCCGCCTCCATGAGCCACCTGGCCGCGCAGCTAGGAAACCCGCGTGAGATCGCGCAGTTGGCGCGCGCGGCGCAGGAGGGCGCGCGGGGGCGCGTGACACCCCGCGCGGAGGCGATGTTCCACGCGGCCGAGGCGCGCGGGCACGCGCTGATGGGCGACGTGTACGCCGCGCAGACGGCGGCGGGGCGCGCGGTGAGCGCCATGGAGGCCGTCGATCCGGCCTCGGGCGACGACCCGGTGTGGATCGCGCACTTCGACGAGGCCTATCTGGCCGACGAGTTGGCGCACTGCCACCGGGACCTCGGCCAGGCGGAGGCCGCCGCGCGGTGCGCCCGCCAGGCGCTGGAGGGGCATCCGCCGTCACGGGCGCGGCGGCGGGCGATCGGCCATGTGCTGCTGGCCACCGCGCAGGTGCAGCAGCGCGAGATCGAACAGGCCTGCAGTACGGGCCTGAAGGCGGTCGAGCTACTGGGCGGACTCCGCTCCGACCGGGGCGCCGAGTACCTGGAGGACCTCCAGCAGCGCCTCGAGCCGTACCGGGAGGAGTCGGTGGTACGGGAGTTCGGGGCCCGGATGGAGCTCCGGACGGCGGCATGACCCCCGGGACATGACGGGCGGGGGTCGAGGAGGTGACGCGATCGGTGCGCGGTGACCCGGTTTTGTTACCGCGCTCACAGGGCAGGAGGTCAGGCCCCGTGCTGCGTGGCACCGGGCTCCGGGGACCCGGTAGCGTGAGCCGACGATTCACAAGGTCCCCCATTGGTAGGAGTCCCGGTGACGCAGAGTGGACAGGGCGAGGAGCCCTCGGCGCGCCCCGCGCGCGAAGGCATCGTGCTGCCCTCCGACGGTGGTGAACCCCTGCTGCCGGGCATGACGACCGGACCGGTCGCCCCCGGCGGCAGCGCGGACGGCCGGAACTCCGGCGGGTTCCCCGCCTCGGCCCCGCCCGGCGGCCAGACCTGGGGCACGCCGTGGGGCCCCGGTCGGCAGAGCCCGGCCCCATCGCCCGGCCAGGACCGGCAACCCCCGGCCGACGGCGGGTGGGGTGCCCCGGAGCCGCCCTCGTGGGGCGCGCAGCACCCGCCCGCCCCGGCCCACGGCGGCGGCCCCGGCCCGCTGCCGCCCGAGGACGCGCGGACCCACGGCAGCCGCCCCCCGTACGACGCGAACGGCCCGCAGCCGGGCGCCGGATACGGCGGGAGCACCCCGTCCGGCCCGCACGCGGGCGTTCCGCACGGCGGTGCCGATCCGTACGCCGCCGGAGCCCCGCTGCCGCCCGCGGACCCCTACGGCGCCCCCGCCCAGAACGGCTACGGCGCCCCCGCCCAGAACGGCTACGGCGCCCCCCAGTACCCGCCGGCCGCCGCGCCGGACGGGGCGGAAGGGGCCACCCAGTACATGCCGCCGGTGCCCGCCGCCGACGAGGGGGCGACGCAGTTCATGCCTCCGGTGCCCGCCGCCGACGAGGGGGCGACGCAGTTCATACCCCCGGTGGGCCCGGGCGCGCTGCCGCCCGAGATGCCCGCCCACGGCTCCGGGGCGGGCGGCTACCCGGGCGTGCCCCCGCAGCACGCGCCCGGCGCGGGCCCCCTGCCGACCGCCGGCCACCCCGACGCCGAGGCCACCCAGTACATCGCCCCCGTCACCGACCAGCCCCCCGGGCAGTCCTACGGCGCCCCGCCGCCCGGTGACGGCGACCGGCAGCCGCCCGCCGAGTTCGACAACCTCTTCCGCGACGGCGCCGGCGGCCCGGCCGGATCCACCCAGCAGCTCCCGCGCGTCGACTACGGCCCGCCCGCCCACACCCCGCCCGGCCCCACCGCCCCGGCCGGCGGCCGGGGCGGGCGCGGCGGTGGCCGTACCGGCTCACGCGTGCCGCTCATCGCGGCGGTCGGCGTCGGTATCGCCGTCCTCGGCGTCGGCGCGGGCGCGCTGCTCGGCGGCCCGGACGACGACGGCGGCGGCGACAACCAGCCCGTGTCCGCCACCGCGCCCGCGAGCGCGGAGGCCTCCGCCTCCCCCTCCCCCTCCGCCGACCCGGCCCGTGAGCAGGCCGTCGAGCTGGACAAGCTGCTGGCCCACAGCGGCAACAGCCGCACCGCCGTGATCAACGCGGTCGCCGATGTGAAGGCCTGCCGCGACCTCGGCCAGGCGGCCAAGGACCTGCGGGAAGCGGCCGGGCAGCGCAACCAGCTGGTGACCGACCTCTCCGGCCTGTCCGTGGACCAGCTGCCGGACCAGCAGGCGCTGACCACCGCGCTCACCAAGGCGTGGCAGGCGTCGGCGTCGGCCGACGACCACTACGCCGCCTGGGCCGACCAGGTCGCCGGAGCCAAGGGCAAGCTGTGCAAGAAGGGCCAGGCCCGCTCCACCGGCCAGACCCAGGCCGGCAACCGGGCCAGCGGCACCGCGACCGCCGAGAAGAAGAAGGCCGCCGACCTGTGGAACGCGATCGCCAGGCAGTACGGCCTGACCGAGCGCCAGCCGACCCAGCTGTGACCGGACACCGCTGATCCGCGGTTCCGCCCGGTCCCGGGCGGAACCGCGGATCAGCCCAGGTCCGCGTCCCGCAGCGTCTTCGTCACGTCGGTGAAGCCCTTGCGGGCCGCGACCAGCCGGCCGTCCCGGACCACCTGCAGGGTCACGTTCGCGTTGACCAGACGGGGGAAACCGACGGCGGCGAGCTCGTCCTGGAAGTTCCACCGCAGGGTGGGGGTGAGCCCGCCCGTGGTGACCTTCAGCCCGCCGTCCAGCGTTCCGCTCACGGTGTCGGCGCTCACCTCGCCGTCGCCGAGCGACTCGACGACCTGCTTGAACACGGTGTAGGCGATCCAGGTGGTCTGCACCCCGGCGTCCGCGGCGTCGATCCGGTTGTCGCCGAACGCCTCCTCCTCGATCACCTTCTTCATCGGGTCCCAGCGCGGGTCGTTCGCCGCCGGGTACCAGCCGGTGACGTACGACCCCTCGTACGGCCCCGACCCCCCGCCGGACGCGTCGATCGTCGACTGGTCGACGCTGCCCAGCACGGTCGCGGTGCGCACGTCGGGGTAGTCGGCGCGGGCCCGCCGGAAGGAGTCCATGAAGGTGTTCGTGCGGTCGCCGAGGGCGGGCACCACACAGCCCTGCTCGGCCGTGTCCGCGGTGACGCGCTCCAGGGCCTGCCGCGCCTGGCTCTCGTACGAGGTGGCGTCCTCCGCCGCCCGCTGGTCACCGGAGCGCGCGTGCCCGCCCGCCTCCAGGCCCGAGTCGAGCAGCGGGGGCAGCTGGTCGCCCGTGATGGTGTCGGGCCGGATCAGGGTGACCGGCCCGCAGGTGTCGGCCAGGGTGCGGCCGAGACCGGCCAGCAGCGCCGGCTGGCCGCCGTTGACGGGATAGGACAGGGGGCTGGTGAACTCGTTGGTGGTGATGCCGTAACCGCCGATGTACGGGATTCCGGCGCCCTCCAGGGTGGGCATGAACGAGTCGGCGTACTGGCTGTAGGAGCCGACGACCGCGACGGCCTTCTCCTGCACCGCACGCCGGGCGCACCGCGCGGCGGCCACGGTGTCGTTCTTGTCGTTGCAGGTCAGCACGTTGAGCCGACGGCCGTTGATGCCGCCCTGGGAGTTGACCCAGCGGGCGTACGCTTCGGCGAACGCGGGCATCCCGGGCTTGTTGGTGGCCTGGGTGTCCTGGGGCGCCCACGTCATCACGGTGAGGGGAGCGTCGTCCCCGGAGCCCCCCGTGGCACCGGGGACGATCCCGCACCCGGCGGCGAGCGACGCGCACGCCACCAGCGCGCCCGTGGTCAGGGCGCCGGCTCTGACGGGCCGGTGGAGGAGGCGGGGGAGGAGAATGCTGCGGATGCGTCGCCTGCCGGTCATGCTCACGCACGATTCCGCCACATGGCCAACCTCGGAGTGATCCTTGGTCAACGGACGGTGACGGCGGGGTGAATTACGGGGTCCATTACGACCCGTGCGGCGCGGAAACGTACGATCGACGATCGTGCAAGGTTCGGAGAACTCTTCCCGTCGCGGCCGTCGCTCCTTCACCATGGGCGGCATGCCACTCAACGACATGCCGTGGTGGCGCTGGCGCAGCAATGTGCGCTCCGCGCTGCACATGCTCTCCGATCCCGCCTTCCAGCGGGACGTCTGGCTGGCCGGGGTCGACGGCTACGGCGACGTCACCGACGCCGTCTACCGGCTGGTCGAGGACACCTGGCTGGACAACTGGTCCGCGGAGAAGTACGTCGGCACCATCTTCCGCGACTCGCAGGAGGCGGCGCTCGTCGACACCGCGGTGCTGCGCGTCCTGCGGATCATGCACCAGGTCGGCCCGGACGCGCCGGTGAACGCCTACCTCGAGCACGAGGGGTGGCCGGAGGCGGTGCGGGCCGCGCGGGACGCGCATGTGCGGATGGCGGCGAGCGACGGCGACGACCCCGAGGCGACGCCGAGCACCCTCGAGGTGCTGCGGATCCTGACGCGGTCCGCGTAGCGGAACGGTCGGCCGGGTGCGGCTTCGCGTGTGGGACCCTTTTCTGCATGAGCGAGCAGTCCACCCGAGCCGCGGCCCCGGCCGACCAGTACGTCCTCACCCTGTCCTGTCCCGACAAGCAGGGCATCGTGCACGCCGTGTCGAGCTACCTCTTCATGACCGGCTGCAACATCGAGGACAGCCAGCAGTTCGGTGACCACGACACGGGACTGTTCTTCATGCGCGTCCACTTCTCGGCGGACGCCCCGGTGACCCTGGAGAAGCTGCGGGCGAGCTTCGCGGCGATCGGTGACTCCTTCCACATGGAGTGGCAGATCAACCGGGCCGACGAGAAGATGCGCATCCTGCTCATGGTCAGCAGGTTCGGGCACTGCCTGAACGACCTGCTGTTCCGCGCGCGGACCGGCGCGCTGCCGGTGGAGATAGCCGGGGTGGTGTCCAATCACACGGACTTCGCCGAACTGGTGGCTTCGTACAACATCCCCTTCCATCACATCCCGGTGCCGAAGGGCGGCAAGCCGGAGGCCGAGGCCCGGCTGCTGGAGATCGTGCGTGAGGACGACGTCGAGCTCGTCGTCCTCGCCCGCTACATGCAGGTCCTCTCGGACGACCTGTGCAAGCAGCTCTCCGGGCGGATCATCAACATCCACCACTCCTTCCTGCCGAGCTTCAAGGGCGCGAAGCCGTACCACCAGGCGCACGCGCGGGGTGTGAAGCTCATCGGCGCCACGGCGCACTACGTCACCGCCGACCTCGACGAGGGGCCGATCATCGAGCAGGAGGTCGAGCGGGTGGGGCACGACGTCACCCCCGAGGGGCTCGTCGCGATCGGCCGGGACGTGGAGTGCCAGGCGCTGGCGCGGGCGGTGAAGTGGCACGCGGAGCGCCGCATTCTGCCCAATGGGCGGCGGACGGTGGTGTTCGCCTAGGAGCTCGGAGGGGTTCCGTTCCGTCGGCGGGCGCGGGTGGTCCGTGGTTGCTCGCGCCCACGCGGCGGAGCCGCATGCCGATGCAGTCCCGCGCCCCTTCCGAGTCGGTCCGGTGGACCCACCCCCAGGGGCGCGGGGAACTGCGCGACGAGCCACGGCGAACCCGCACCCGCCGACGAAGCGGGACCCGCCCCTACATCCGGCTCATGCTCGCCGCCGCGAACAGCACGTCCTTGATCGCCTCGCGGTCTCCGACCTGCCCCACCGCTGCCTCCCGCGGCGGCACGTGCCCCGCCGCGAGCCTGCAGAACTCCGCCCCGTCCAGCGCGACGTGCGCCACCTCGTGCTCCGCGGAGCCCTTCGCCGCGGGGGAGTCCAGCGGGATCAGCCACTCGCCCCCGCCGGACCCCTCGATCTCCAGCCGCAGACTGCGCCCCGGCTCCCCGGCGGCGACCAGGTGCCGCTCCACGGGGGAGGCCAGCCCGTGCAGCCGGCGGTGCTCGAGGACGGCCGGCAGCATCCGCGCGGCCAGGTCGACGATGCGGTGCAGATGCCGCCCGGAGGGCGGGTCGTACGGGTAGTCCACCGCCTCGGCGATGTCCTCCGCGTGCACCCAGCACTCGAAGGCCCGGTCCAGCATCGCGTCGTGCAGCGGCAGTTCGTAGTCGCCGTACGACACCGGCAGCCGTCCGGTGCCGCCGTCCGTGAAGGGGACCGTCCGCACGAGGACGTGGCTCTGTTCCCGCCAGGGCGCCCGTACGGAGCGGGTGGGCGGGAAGCGGGAGGCCCGCCAGTACGCCTCGGTGCGGTCCGACGGGGTGGGCCGGACGGCCGTGGCGTCGCCGAGCGGGTCGTCGAGGCCGAGGGCGACCGCGACCAGCCCGTCGACCGTCAGCAGGTGCGCGATGACCCCGGCGACGGTGGTGCGGCGGCTGCTCGCCTCGTCGGACTCGTACCAGCGCAGCCGCACCGGCGCGTGCCACTCGGAGTCGCCGAAGTCCTGGAGCAGCGCGTCCAGCCGCGCGGTCTCGGCGTCGTACGGGGCGGCCCACTCCGGCACGGGGATGCGGGGCGGGCGCCGCTCCAGGCAGGCCTCCAGGACGCGGGTGCGCAGGCCGGGGTCCGGGTCCAGGCTCTCGGGCCGCTGGAGCAGGCCGACCGCCGCGCGCAGCCGCAGCGCCTCGTCCGCGCAGGGTCCGCAGGCGCCGAGGTGCTCCTCGACGGCGGCCGCCTCCGCCTGCGCGCAGGCGGCCAGTGCCCAGGCACCCAGCAGTGACTTCAGCACGTGGTGTTCCAGCACGAGCGGTCCGGCGTCCTTCTCCTGGTCGTCGTACGCCCCGGGGTGGCCGGCGCGGTGCCCGCTCACGCGGCACCCCCGATCCCGGGCGGGGTGCCCGGGGCCCCGGTGTCGTGCGCGGTGGCCAGCAGTTGCAGGCCGAGGCGGAGCCGGCGGCGGGCCTCGTCGTCGGTGACGCCCAGGTCGGCGGCGGTCTGGCGGTAGTCCCGGCGCTGGAAGTAGGCCAGCTCCAGGGCGGCCCGCAGGGGCGCCGGCATGGACTGGACGATGTAGTCGGCGCGGGCCGCCACCGAGGCGTCCCGCACCGTGCGCTCCAGGTCCTCCGTGGTGCCGGGGCCGCCGCGGGCGAGCGCCGCGGTCTCCGTGGTGCGCAGCCGCCGCACGGCCAGTCGGCTGGTCAGCGCGGCGAGCCAGGTGCGCAGGGGTTCCTGCGCGGGGTCGTAGGAGTCCGGGTGCTCCCAGACGTGGGCGAAGACGTCGCGGGTGACGGCGTCGGCGTGTTCGTCGCCGACGACGCGGTGGGCGAGGCCGTGCACGAGCGAGGCGAACCGGTCGTAGAGCTCGCTGAGGGCGGCCGCCTCCCCGTGCGCGAGCCGCTGCTGCATCTTGCGGTCCCAGCGGGGCGGTACGTCCGTTTTCGGCATGCGGCCCCTCACCCCCTGTTCCTCCCCGGTCCCCGGGTTGGTCGGTGCCCGGGTCCGGCGTGTGGCCGGTGACTTCCAGAATGTAATCGGCACGCAGAAGAACGCACGCCCCTTTACGACAATGTGCGCCCCCGGAGGAGCCGCAGGTGGTAAGGGGCCGCCCGCCCACGTCGGACGCCGTCCGGGCCGTGCCCACCCACCTCCGCACCGATCGGAACCGATCGAATCGGAACGAAGGTGACTGGAACAAGCCCTTTTTGTTCGGTACCCGTTTTTCGGCCCGTGTTTCAGGGAACGGCCGGTGGGCAGCCGCGCTGCAAGGAAGCGTAGGGACTGCTTCCGTTTCGGCGAGCGAGGGGCGTGGTGGTGACCTTCAACGTGACCGGCAGAGAGCACGGCGAGTGGGCCGTGCTCCGGGTGTCGGGCGAGCTGGACCTGGTGACGTCCCCGGTGCTGCGCCAGCGGGTGCACGACGTGGTGGCCGAGGGCCGGCACAGCCTCGTCCTCGACCTCTCCGAGGTGTGGTTCTGCGACTCCAGCGGGGTCGGCGTGCTCATCGCCTCCCGCCGGCTGCTCCGCTCCTGCCAGGGCAGCCTGCGGCTGATCCTCCCCGCGCGGGGGGCCGCCGACGGCAGTCACGTCAACAAGGTGCTCGGCGCCCTCGGGGTCCGCAGGCTCTTCGAGATCCACCCGGACGTCCCCTCCGCGGTCGACGAGGAATCCCGCCCGCTGTCGGCGTGACGCCGTGTGCGCGCGCTCACACGTGTCACACGCTTGTCCCGTTATTCCCCCGGTCTTGGTCCGGGCGTCGTTTTCCGGCTCCCCGACGGCCCTCCACCACGTACGCTCCCAGCGAGACGACCCCACTGACCTAAGGCGGCCTGAGAGACATGGTCACCAGCGAGTACGAGCGCAGGATCGCGGCCCGCTTCGCCGGCTTCGACCAGGACGGCAACGGCTACATCGACCGCGAGGACTTCAGCGGAGCGGCCAAGGCGCTGCTCGCCGAGTTCGCCGTCGCGGCCCGCTCCGACCGGGGCCAGGCCCTGTACGTCGGCGCCGAGGCGTTCTGGCAGGGCATGGCGGGGATCGCGGACCGCGACGGCGACCAGCGCATCACGCGCGAGGAGTTCGTGAACGGCGCGGTCAAGCGGCTGCGGGACAACCCGGACCGGTTCGCCGAGATCGCCCGGCCCTTCCTGCACGCGGCGCTCGCCGTCGCCGACACCGACGGCGACGGCGCGGCCACCGTCGAGGACACCGCGCGGGTCATCGAGGCGCTCGGCGTCCCCGGGGACCTCGCCCGCACGGCCGCCGCCGCGCTGGACTCCGACGGCGACGGCAGGATCGGCGAGGAGGAGATCGTCCGCTCCTTCGCCCGCTACTTCACCGTCCCCGAGTAGTTCCGGCGGAACCCCTCCGCGCGGAGGTGCGGAACGCCTCCGCGCGGATGTCACGGATCGTGGCATTTCCATGATCACGGAGGGTTGATACCGGCTCGTGTCCTGTGCCGCTCTCGTCACGGCCCGGAGTCGGACGTCCGCTCCGGTACCTTGTGTGGGATGCGAGTGGTCCCGGGCACGCACCGCGCCGGAGTCGCCCCCGGGGCGGCCCCGTACCGGCCGGTGCCTGCGGCTTTCCGCCGGGTGGCCAGGCGGAACGGCGTCCCCCGTTCGACTCCCCGCGGCGAGCGTCGCACAGTATGCCGCACGTGTACTCCTTCGCGCTGGAATATGCCCGAAGCGCTTGTTGGGGTGACTGTACGTCAACCATGCTGTCTCGCAAGGGAATCACGTTCCGTGACCCCTGTCCCGGCCGTTGTTCTGGCCATGCAGGAAATGGCTACGATCGTGGCCCTCGTGAGGCGCGAGTCCAAGTGTCCGCCGGTTCGGATGGTGTGAGCGGTGCAGGTGCTTCAAGTGCAGCTGGAGATCCGGCCCGACCCCGCTGAGGTGGGACGGGCCCGGCGGTGGGCCCGCTCACGGCTGGCCGGTTCGGGCATAGGGGCCGACGAACCGCTCGCCGAGACCCTGATCCTGCTCGTCTCGGAGCTCGTCACCAACGCCGTGGTGCACACCGGCCGTCCGGCGGTGCTGCGGCTCTCCCTGCCGGGGGCGGACGCCGAGGGGGCCACCGTCCGCCTGGAGGTGACCGACCGCAGCGAACGGGCGCCGGTGCCGCGCTGTGTGGACGGCGAGGCGACGGGCGGACGCGGGCTCGCCCTCGTGGACGGCCTGGCCGACCGCTGGGGCTGGAGCGCGGAGGGGTCCGGCAAGCGGATCTGGTGCGAACTGGACCGCTGCGCGCAGGTGTCCGGCGGGGCGTCGGCGTGCGGCGGACTGGCGTACGAAGCGGTGTGAGGACGCCGCGGTAGAGCTCGGTGTGCCGGGTCGGGCGCCGGCTGCGGGTCGATCGGGGCCGGCCGTGCCCACGCGGCGGAGCCGCATGCCGCCACGGCCCCGCGTCCCTGAACGCGCAGTCGCCCGCACCCCTTCAGGGGGCACGGATGCACGGTGGGTCGGCCGGGTGGGCGAACGTGTGACGCGGTGCGCCGGGTGTGCTTCCGTGCGCGGCCTCGGCGAACAGGGCATATGCCCCAACCAGGTCATTGTCACCCGAACCGGTGTTGACGCGTGGTGACCGTTTGATCACGCTGTTCCTCGGCGATTCGCCGCGAGGGGACGGCGAGGGCTCGACGACGGGAGCCCTCGACGAGCGTGGGTCGTGATCCGGCGCCGGTTCCCAGGGGCGAGGGGGAACCCGGGGAGGGAGCGCCGGAGCCGAAGAGCGGTGCGGCGCTGCCGTGCTCGGGGCGGACAGCGCCGCACCGCCACCGTCGGCGGGAACAGCCGGTTCCGCCACGGCCCGGGGACGGCCTCCCGCTCACCCCCCGGCCGGCGCGACCGCCCCCGGCCGCCGCCCGCCGGCCCGGAAGGTCCGCCGGTACGCGGTCGGCGTCACCCCCAGTGCCGCCTGGAGGTGCTGCCGCATCGACTGGGCCGTGCCGAAACCGGCGTCGCGGGCCACCTGGTCCACGGACAGGTCGGTGGACTCCAGCAGCTGCCGGGCCCGCTCCACCCGCTGCCGGGTCAGCCACTGCCCCGGACTGATCCCGGACTCCTCCCGGAAGCGGCGCGTGAAGGTGCGCACCGACATCGCCTCCCGCGCGGCCATGTCGCGCAGCTGGATCGGCTCGTGCAGCCGGCCCAGCGCCCACGCGCGGGCACCGCTCGTGGAGGACTGCTGCGGATCGGGCACCGGCCGCTCGATGTACTGCGCCTGCCCGCCGTCCCGGTGCGGCGGTACGACCGTACGGCGGGCCACCTCGTTGGCCACGGCGGCGCCGTGGTCACGCCGCACCATGTGCAGGCACAGGTCGATCCCGGCCGCGACGCCCGCCGAGGTCAGGATGGAGCCGTCGTCGACGAACAGCACGTCCGGGTCGACGTCGATCCGGGGGAACAGCCGCTGGAAGCGCTCGGCGTCGGCCCAGTGGGTGGTGGCGGGCCGGCCGTCGAGGTACCCGGCGGCGGCGAGGACGTACACGCCGGTGCAGATGGAGGCGAGCCGGGTGCCGGGGCGGATGCGGGCGAGGGCGGCGGCCAGGGCGTCGGTCAGCTCACCCCGCTCGTACACCGGGCCGAGCTCGTAGGACGCCGGGACGATCACCGTGTCGGCGGTGGCGAGGGCCTCGGGGCCGTGGGCGACGTGGACGGCGAAGTCGGCGTCGGTCTCCACCGGCCCGGGCGGCCGGACCGAGCAGGTGACCACCTCGTACAGGCGCCGCCCCCGCTCGTCCCTCGGGCGGCCGAAGATGCGGTGCGGGATGCCCAGCTCGAAGGGGAGCAGCCCGTCGAGGGCGAGGACGACGACGCGGTGGGGCCGGAAGCCGGCGGACGCGTGCGGGGACTCGACCGGATCCATGGCCCGATCCTAGCGAATGCTGTCCTCCGGGCCACTCGTTGCGGCGGACCCGATCGCGGAAGCTCTAGGGCGTGACCTGGACAAGCGAGACAGCCGCCGTCGTGGAGCCGCCCGCGAGCGGCCCGAAGCCGACCCGCGTCCGTGTGCACCGCGCGTGGTTCGTCGCCGCCGTCACCTTCGTGACGATCATCGGTGCCGCCGCCTTCCGCTCCGTGCCGGGCCTGTTCATCGACCCGTTGCACGACGAGTTCGGCTGGTCGCGCGGGGTCATCGGCGCGGCGGTCTCCGTGAACCTCGCGCTGTACGGCCTCACCGCGCCGTTCGCGGCGGCGCTGATGGACCGCTACGGCATCCGCAAGGTGGTCGCGGTCGCCCTCGGCGTGATCGCGCTCGGCTCGGGCCTGACGGTGTGGATGACGGCGCCCTGGCAACTGCTGCTGTGCTGGGGTCTGCTGGTGGGGCTCGGCTCCGGTTCCATGGCGCTGGCCTTCGCCGCGACCGTCACCAACCGCTGGTTCACCGAGCGCTGGGGACTGGTCAGCGGCATCCTCACCGCCGCGTCCGCCTCCGGGCAGTTGATCTTCCTGCCCCTGCTGTCCTGGATCGTCACCCGGCACGACTGGCGCCCGGCGGCCGTCACCGTGGCGCTCGCCGCGCTCGCGGTGGTCCCGTTCGTCTGGCTGCTGCTGCACGACCACCCGGCCGACGTGGGCCAGAGGCCGTACGGCGCGAAGGAGTTCGTGCCCAAGCCGGCACCCGTTCCCGGCGCCGCCCGGCGTGCGCTGACCGTGCTGTCCTCGGCGGTGCGGACGGGGCCGTTCTGGCTGCTCGCCGGGTCCTTCGCGATCTGCGGCGCCTCGACCAACGGCCTGATCCAGACCCACTTCGTGCCCGCGTCGCACGACCACGGGATGCCGGTCACGACCGCGGCGTCCCTGCTGGCCGTCATCGGCGTCTTCGACGTCGTCGGGACGGTGGCGTCCGGGTGGTTCACGGACCGCTTCGATGCGCGGCGGCTGCTCGCGGTGTACTACGCGCTGCGGGGGGTCTCGCTGCTGTTCCTGCCGATCCTGCTGGCACCGAACGTGCATCCGCCGATGCTGTTCTTCATCGTCTTCTACGGGCTGGACTGGGTGGCCACCGTGCCGCCGACGCTCGCCCTGTGCCGGGAGCACTACGGCGAGGACAGTCCGATCGTGTTCGGCTGGGTGCTCGCCTCGCACCAGGTGGGCGCGGCGGTCGTCGCCTTCCTCGGGGGTGCCGCGCGGGACGCGTTCGGGTCGTACGACGTGGTCTGGTACGCGTCGGGGGCGCTGTGCGCCGCGGCGGCGCTGATGGCGCTGGTGATCCGGCGGCGGGCGGGGGCCTCTCTTGCGACGGCGGTCGCCTAGGGGATCGGGGTCGGGGCCGGGCGCGGTTATGAGGGGAGCCGGGAAACCCCTCCCGCGCGGGACACCGCCTTCGCGATGCGCTGCGCGTCCAGCGCCAGTTCGCGGAGGTTGCCGCTGATCGGGGTGGTGAACCCCGTGAAGTAGAGGCCGGGCGCGCCGGACGGGGTGCGGGCGCCGTGGACGACCGGTCTGCCGCGGTCGTCGAGGACGCCGAGCCCGCCGACCAGACCCTCCAGGCCGCGCACGTAGCCGGTGGCCGCCACGATCGCGTCCGGGCCGATGCGGTCGCCGTCCGCCAGGACGACCTGGCCCTCCTCGAACCCCTCCACCGCGGCCACGACCTCCACCGCTCCCGTGCGCACGGCGTCGACGAGGCCGACGTCCTGCACGGGGATGGCCCCCTCCAGCACCCTGCTGTACAGACCGGAGCCGGGACGCGGGAGTCCCCGGGCCGACAGGTCCGGCAGCGCCACCCTCGCCTGGACCCGGCACAGCCGGTCGACGAGGCCGACCGGCAGCCGGCGCACCAGGACGCCCGAGTACTGCGCGGGCCAGCCCGCGGTCGAGCGGCGCACGATGTGCGGAGGGGTGCGCACGGCCAGCCGCACCCGGGAGGCACCCCCCTCCACCAGGTCCACGGCGATCTCGGCACCCGTGTTGCCGACGCCCACGACCAGCACGTCCCGGCCGGCGAAGGGCTTCGCGTCCCGGTACGCGCAGGCGTGCAGGAACTCGCCGGTGTACGTGTCCCGGCCGGGCCAGTCGGGGACGCGGGGCGTGTGGTTGAAGCCCGTGGCGACGACGACCGCCGCGCCGGTCAGCTCGCGGCCCCCGGTGGCGTGCAGCAGCCAGCCGGTGCCGTCGGGGGTGCGCTCGACCCGGGAGACCTCGACCCCGGTGACGATCTCCAGCCGGTGGTGCTCGGCGTACTTCTCCAGGTACCGGACCACGTCGTCCCGGGCCGGCCACCGCCCGAACCGGCGCGGCATCGGCAGCCCGGGCAGCGCGGACAGGCGGCGGGTGGTGTGCAGGCGCAGCCGGTCGTAGTGGCGCCGCCAGGAGTCCCCCACGCGGCCGGACCGTTCCAGGACGACGGCCCGTATCCCCCGGGCGCGCAGGGCGTACGCGACGGCGAGTCCGCCCGGGCCGCCACCGATGACGTAGACGGGGCGGTCCCCCCGGTTCGGCGCGGTGGGCGGCGCGGACGTGGAGGAGCGGGAGTCGGGGGAGTCGGCCATGAGCGCGAGCGTAATCACACCCCTGGTTGATGGGTATCGGTCAAGATCGGAATTGGTTGCGGATTGATCACGTGTGCGGGGATCGCGGGCTTGAATGTCCTCATGCTCTCCTCATCCGGCCCCACCCGTCCCCTCCCCGAGCTGTACGGCCACGGCCTGTGCCTCCGTCCCTGGGACCCCGGGTCCCGGGCGGACGTGGACACCTGGCTGCGCGGCCTCACGGACCCGGAGTTCCGGCGCTGGAACACCCCGCTCCGGCCGATCACGGACGCGGACGGCGCCCGGGAGTCACTGCGCCGGGGCGCGCAGCGCGACGCGGACGGCACGGGGGCGTCCTTCCGGATCGCCGACGCCCGCAGCGGTACGGCACTGGGGCACATCGGCGTCAACGAGATCCACCCCGTCCTGCGGCGCGGCCTGGTCGGCTACTGGGTGCTCCCCGAGGCGCGCGGCCGGGGCGTCGCCACCCGGGCGCTGCTGCTCGCCTCGCACTGGGCGTTCACCGGGCTCGGCCTGCACCGGCTGGAGCTGGACCACGCCGTCGGGCACGAGGCGTCCTGCCGGGTCGCCGAGCGCTGCGGGTTCCGCCCCGAGGGGACCATGCGCGGCGCGATCTTCGAAGCCGGCCGCCACGACGCGTTCCGCGACGCCCATCTGCACGCCCGCCTCGCCACGGACCCGGAGCCCGTCCTCACGGCCACAGCGACTCCCTGACCCAGCCCTCCGCCCCGCGCCGGTAGCGGAGCCGCACGTGCCGTCGTCGGGCCTCGCCCTGGAAGAACTCCACCTCGTCCGCCCGCAGCCGGTACAGGGTCCAGGACGGGGCCGGGGTGTCCGGCGCGCGCCGTGCCCGCTCCCACGCCGCCTCCGAGGCCCGCGCCAGCTCCTGGGCCGACCCGAGGACCGCGCTCTGCCTGCCGGTCAGCGCGGCGGCCAGCGCCCCGGTGGAACGGGCGTGCAGATCCGCCTGCGCCTCCTCGGCCGGGGCCGCCGCGACGGGCCCGCGCACCCGCACCTGGCGGCCCAGCACCGGCCAGTAGAAGGCCAGCGCGGCGTACGGGCGCGCGGCGAGGTGGCCGCCCTTGCGGCTGTGCGCGTGGGTGGCGAAGGACCAGCCGTCGTCGTCCGCGCCGTGCAGCATCACGATCCGTACGTCCGGCAGCCCCCGGGCGTCCGCCGTGGCCAGGGACATGGTGTGCGGCTCGGCCTGACCGGCCGCCACGGCCTCGGCGAACCACCGCGTGAACAGCGGCAGCGGCTCGGCGGGCGCGGCGGCCGGGTCGAACACCGGCAGGTCGGTGGCCTGCGGGTCCCACACCCGCAGCGACCTCAGCAGCTCGTGGAGATCGGGTTCCATGCACCGATTGTCCGGCGTCCGGCGTCCGGTCGTCGGGCGTCCGGCGGGCTCACACCGATCCGAGGTCCGACGACACCCACCGCTCGGGCCGCATCCGCACGACGACCTGCTCGCCGTGGTTCTTCCAGGAGAAGTCGACGTACCCCTCGACCTTGTCGGCCGGCAGGTAGCGCGCGGAGATCTCCCGCAGCTGCTCGACCGTGGCCGGGGTGGTGTCGAGCACCGGCCCCTCGACCGAGACGTAACGGATGGTGGGTTCGACGCGGTCGACCATGAGGGAGAACCGCCCCGCCGCGCCGATCAGCCGGTTCTTGCGCGAGTCCAGGCCGGTCATGATCCACACGTCGCCGCCGGGTGCGTACTGGTACCAGATCGGCACGGTGAGCGGGGCGCGGCCGTCCCCCGCGTCGACCGCCAGCGCCGCGATGTGCGGCTCGGCCAGGAACTGTTCGCGCTCTTCGCGGGTCAGGGCCATTCCGGGTTCCTCCTGCGGCGGGTGCGTCGGACGTTCACTCGGTCACTCAGGGTCGTTCGGGGTCACTCGGGGTCACTCGGGCCTGCGATCGGCTCACCGGGACACAACACCGGCCGGACGGCGCCGTGTTCCCCGTTCCCCCGCACCGCGCGGAAAGCGACGGGCGGCGGCCCACCGGAGTGAACCGCCGCCCGTCTGACAGGACTTGCGAGACCGCGCATCGGTGTGGGCCGCCGGGCGCCTACTTCGCCGGCTTCTTGCCGGTGACCCCCAGGTGCACCAGCAGGGCGAGGTTCGGTTTGAGTTCCGCCTGCTTGACCCCCCAGGAGGAGAAACCTTTCTGGTGGGAGGCGACGGCCGCAAGCATGGCCACCAGGGAGCCGGCGACCGCCGCGGGGTTCACGTCCTTGTCGATCCGTCCCTTGGCCTGCAGCTCGGCGACGGAGTCCGCCAGCGAGTTGTTCACGGAGTTCAGGATCTTCATGCGGATCTTGTAGAAGCGCTTGTCGCCCTCGGCCGCGCCGAGGTCCACGACCCGCAGGATCGCCTCGTTGTTCCGCCAGAACTCCAGGAAGCCGTCCACGAGTTCCTGTGCCGTCCGCCAGCCGGCCTTCCCCGCCCAGGAGCGTCCCTCCAGCAGCTCGCCCAGCCCGGCGCTCTCGGCGGCCATGCGCTCGGCGATCTCCAGGACGGCGCCCTCGACGTCCGGGAAGTACTGGTAGAAGGTCGCGGGCGAGGTGCCCGCCTTCCGTGCGACATCGATGACTTTGACGTCCCGGTAGGGGGAGGAGCTGAGCATCTCGCTGAGGCAGTCGAGCAGTTTCTGCCGGGTCGCCTGCCCACGCCGGCCGGCCACACGGCCGTCGACGGTACGCACTTGTCCTGTCATGCCGTCAGCTTACCGACGGGTGATCCGAGCGCGATTCGGCCGACTGCAAATGGGGTGTGCGGGTCTGTGGGGGCTGGTGTGCCTGGTCTGCGGCCTGCGGGCGGCGCGGTTACTTTGGCGGCATGGCCGAAAACAGGGCATCGGAGTACGCGCGGTACGCGGAGGGCACCCCCTGCTGGGTGGACGCCCAGCTGCCCGACGTGGAGGCGGGCAAGCGGTTCTACGGCGAGCTCTTCGGGTGGACCTTCGAGGACCAGCCCCAGGGAACCGTACGGGCGTTGAAGGACGGCGACCCCGTCGCCTCCCTCGCGCACAAGACGGACGGCCGGCTGCCCACCGTGTGGACGGTGTCCTTCGCCACCCCGGACGCCGGGGCGCTGTGCCGGCGGGTCCACGCGGCCGGCGGGCGGATCGTCTCCCCGCCGGTGCCCTTCGGCGACCTGGGCGTCACCGCGCTCGTCACCGACCCCGAGGGGGCGGTCTTCTCCCTCTGGCAGGGCACGGGGACCCCCGGCTTCGGGCGCCGGTACGAGCCGGGCACCTTCGCCTGGGCGCAGCTGTACACGCGGGACACGCGGGCGGCCGACACCTTCTACGGCGGCCTCTTCCACGACGCCCTGTTCGGCCCGGACGCCGACCCCGGATTCGGCCGCGCGCCGGTCTCCGACGTCTTCCCCGCCGAGATGCCGCCGCACTTCCTCGTCCACTTCGCCGTCGAGGACCCCGGGGCCGCCCTGGAGGAGGTGGTCCGGCTCGGCGGCCGGGTCCAGGTTCCGCCCTTCGGGACGTCCTACGGCACGGCGGCCGTGGTCACCGACAATCAGGGGGCGTCCTTCGCGCTGCTGCGCCGCTGAGCCGTTTCCACCCCCTGTGTCGTATGAAAACCTGGACACCCTATTTGTCGGCCGGTTCGCAACCGGGCGCGCGGACAGGAAGAATCGGGGTGCGTGCCGCCACGGCGGTGCGGTGGTGAGACGCTGCACTACGGTCGCGGGCACAGGTGGTGGCGCGACTCGTACGGGGAGGTGGCAGGCAAGTGGTGGATCAGCTGACGCAGCACGATCCGCGGCGTATCGGGCCGTTCGAGGTGCTGGGACGGCTGGGAGCCGGCGGCATGGGGCTGGTCTATCTCGCGCGCTCGGCGTCCGGGCGGCGCGTGGCGATCAAGACGGTCCGGACCGAACTGGCCGAGGACCAGCTGTTCCGGGTCCGCTTCACGCGCGAGGTCGAGGCGGCCCGCGCGGTCTCCGGTTTCTACACGGCGGCCGTCGTGGACGCCGATCCGCGCGCCGCCGTGCCCTGGCTGGCCACCGCGTACGTGCCCGCGCCCTCCCTCGAGGAGATAGTGAACGAGTGCGGGCCGCTCCCGGCCCAGGCGGTGCGCTGGCTCGCGGCGGGCGTCGCGGAGGCGCTGCAGTCGATCCACGGTGCCGGGCTGGTCCACCGCGACCTGAAGCCCTCCAACGTCCTCGTCGTCGAGGACGGACCCCGGGTGATCGACTTCGGTATCGCCTCCGGTGTCTCGAACACCCGCCTGACGATGACGAACGTCGCCGTCGGCACGCCCGCCTACATGTCCCCGGAGCAGGCCAAGGACTCCCGCAGCGTCACCGGCGCGAGCGACGTCTTCTCGCTGGGCTCGATGCTGGTCTTCGCCGCCACGGGACATCCGCCGTTCCACGGCGCCAACCCCGTCGAGACCGTCTTCATGCTGCTGCGCGAGGGCCCGGACCTCGAAGGACTCCCGGACGAGCTGCGCCCGCTCATCGAAGCCTGCATGCAGATGGAGGCGACGAGTCGGCCCAACCCCGCCGACCTCCAGGCCCAGCTCGCCCCGCACCTGTTCGGCTCCGGCTCCGACGACAGCGGTACGGCGTCGGCGTGGCTGCCCGAGCGGGCGGTCAGCCTGATCGAGGCGCGGCGGGGCGGCCGGACGGCGGTCCGGCCCGCGCACGGAACCGGCCGCAGCGGCGGTGGCGGGGCCCGCCCCCACGTCCCGCCGCCGCCCCCGCACGACCCGGTCGTCCCGCCGCCGCCCCCGCCGATGCCCGCGCCGGTGGGCGCCCCCGCGGGCGCCCCCGACACCGGCCCCGTACGGCTGGTGGGCGCGGCGGTGCCCATCGGACCCGGCCCGCGCGTCGCCGACACGCGCGCGGCCGCCGTCAAGGCGCCCCCGCCGGCCGCCGCCCTGGCCGCCACCTGGTCCAAGCCCCGCCCCGGCGTCAACGGCGCCGACCCGGCCGTACCGGCACCCGCGGCGCCCACCGTGCCGCCGGAGCACCCCGGCGGCTGGCGCCCGTGGCGCTTCCGCATGTCCAACGACGTCTGGGGCACCCCGGCCGTCGACGGCGACCTCGTCTACGTCACCTCCTTCGAGGTGCACGCCCTCGACGTCGCCACCGGTCGGCGCCGCTTCAAGACCCGCGACGTCGCCTGGTCGATGGCGGTCGCCGACGGCCGTATCCACGCCTCCGACGGGCCCACCCTCTACGCCCTGGAGGCCCGCGAGGGCGGCGACCTGTGGCGGCTGTCCACGGACGCCTGGGTGTACTCCCTCAAGGCCGACCGCGGCACCGTCGTCACCGGCACGCGCGGCGGCGGCGTCCAGGCGTGGGAGGCGTCCACCGGCCAGAAGCTGTGGGAGGTCACCGGCTGCCAGAGCGACTTCGAGTCCCCCGAGGCCGGCCCCGCCGTCCACGAGGGCACGGTCTACGTCTGGCAGGACGCCCGCCTGCGCGCCCTCGACGCCCGCACCGGCGACGAGCGCTGGTCGTACCCCATCGGGGACGCGGCCTCCTGCGGCGGAGTGCCGGTCCGGGTGACGCACGCCCCCGACGGCCACGTCTACGTCTGCGCCGGCACCCGCGTCCTCGCCCTGGAGGTCACCACCGGCCACGTCCGCTGGCACTTCGAGGCCCCGGCGGTCTTCCTCGCCCCGCCCGCCTTCGTCCCCGGCCCGGCGGTCACCGGCGGCGGCCTCTACCTCGCCGACTACCTCGGCACGGTCTACGCCCTCGACGCCACCGACGGCCGCGACCGCTGGCGCATCGCCACCGAGTCCCGCGCCTCCGTCGAGCCGGTCCTGGTCGCCGCCGGCCACGTCCACGTGGGCAGCGGCAAGGGCCTGTACACCCTGGACGCGGTCACCGGCACGCCCAAGTGGCGCTTCCAGTCCGGCGGCGAGATCGTGGGCGCCCCCGCGGTCGCCGAGGGCCGTATCCACTTCGGCTCCAGCGACCACCTGCTCTACACCCTGAAGGCCGACGACGGCCGCCTGAGGTGGAAGCTGGCGACCGGCGGCGAGATCACCGGCTCCCCGGTGGTCCGGGACGGCGTGGTGTACGCGTGCAGCAAGGACCGCTGCGTGTACGCGCTGGACGCGGAGAAGGGGACGGGCACGGCGCGGACGGCGTAGGCCGCGGGTTCCGGGGGCGGCGCGCCGCGGACGGCCGTCGTACCGGGTCGCACGGAAGGGGTGTCGGACGGCGGCCGTCGCTGCGGGGAGCGGCGGCCGCCGCTCCCACCGCAGACGCTACGCCGGGTACGCGACGGTCGCCAGGCGGTGACATGCCCGTGACACAGAGATCGATAGCCTGACGGCCATGAATCCCCGGGGGAACACACTCAAGCTCACAGCGGTCTCGGCGCTCGTCGTCCTCACCCTCACCGGTTTCTCGACCGGCCGCGGCGGCGGCAGCGGGAGCGGCGACGGGGGCGGGGGCGGCGGGTGCAGCAGCTCCGACCAGAACCACGACTCGTCGTCGAGTTCCGGAGGCGGCTCGCACCGCGACTACGACGATGACGACGACGACACCTCGGGCGGCGGCGGAAGCGGGAACGCGTCCGCGTCCGTGCAGGACGCCACGGTGGAACTGGTGACCTGCGCCTCGGAGGCGTCCCCGTACGCCACGGTCGAGGTCACCAACCCGAACGCCACGGACGGCGTCTTCACCGTCACCGTGATCTTCGAGGACACGGCCGGCGCGGAGGTCGCCACCCGGGTCCAGGACGTCGACGTGCCCGCGAACGACACGGCGACGGTGCAGGTGGACGTCGGTGACGGCGCGGACGCGACCCGGGTCGCCGAGTGCGACCCCGGCCTGTACGCCCCGGCGGCCCGCTGAGCCGCGCACACGGCCTGTCGCCGCTCGGAGCGGCGGTGCGCGGGTGGGGAGTGGAGCGCGCGGGCGAGGGCGAGACGGTGTGGTGCGAGCCGGACGGTACGTGGACCACGGCCGTACGACGAGGGGGCCGAGGTCTCCCCCGGCCCCTCGGCGGCCGATCGTTCCGGACGGTTCGCGTCACGGGTCGACCACGGACCCGTGCGGACGCACGTCGGCCGCGACGGCTCCCCCTCCGCGCCGCCGCGGCCGATTCCCCGTGCGGGAAGGACGGCTACTTGCCGTCGAGGTCCAGGGCGGGCGGGGCGGGCGAGTGGTTGTCCAGCGTGGTGATGACACCGTCGGCCGGCGGTACCGGAGAGTGGTTGTCGAGAGTCGTGATCGTCCCGTCGGCCGGCGGCGCGGGAGAGTGGTTGTCCTGCGTGGTCGCGTCTTCCGTCTTCTTCGGACTCTCGCCCATCTCATGGCTCCCTTTGCGAATGGATCAGGTCTGGCGGCCCCTGCTCGGCAACTCCCCCGAGGGTTGCTGAGCAGGGGCCAGTCAGGACTCTCACACAGGAGGTGAGGCCCGAGCGACCCGCCTGCCCCCCGACGCGACGGATCGACATGCCGAGCATGGCAGCCGGGCATAAACAATCGATGAACGTCCCCGCGGACCCGCTATGCGACGGCAAGCGGGGAGAGAAGCGCACGTACGGTGCCTGCTTCGGGAGACCCGGCCTGCTCGTGCAGAGGCAGTGCCTCCAGCCAGCAGACGCGCGCGCGGTCCGTCTGACCCAGTGCGTGCAGGGCGCGTCCCAGGGTGGTCAGTACGCCGGCCCGTACTCGGTCGCCGCCGATACTGCCGATGGTCAGGGCTTGTTCGGCGTGCTGGGCCGCCTGTGGGTAATTCTGTCCCACCAGGTGGGCCTGAGCGATGCGGAAGTGCGTTGTTCCTTCCCAGAGGCGTTGTCGGTTCGTCCGGAACATGTCCAACGCCTCGGTGAGTTCATGGAGGGCGTCACGGGGCCGCTCGGCCTCCGTCAACGCCAGGCCCAAGGCGTACTTGGCATTGGCCAACCGCACGGTCGTTCCCAGGCGGCCGTACACGCCGATGCCCTCCTGAGCGAGGGTGATCGCAAGAGAGGTACGGCCCATGGCCAGGTGGACCCGTGAGAGATTGCACAGGGCGCTTGCCTCCCCGGCCAGGTTCTCGTCCTCCCGCGACACCTCGATGGCGCGGAGCAGGTGCTGCTCGGCGTCCTGGTACCGGCCCTGATTGAGTCCGATGATCCCGCGGTCGTTACTGGCCCAGAAGAGAGGGGTGGGATCCTCCGCGGCACGGGCGAGCAACTCCGCCTGCCGTGCCTCCTCGTCCGCTTCTTCGTAGCGGCCCGCCACCAGGTGCACGTTGGTCAGAGCCGTCCGGGCGCGTCCCTCCGAGTGGGGGTCCCCGACGGACTGCGCGGCGTCCCTGGCGGTGAACGCGACTGTCTCGTACTGCTTGGAATTGGCGCCGGATTCTCCCAAGTCCTTGGCGGCCCAGAGCAGATCCACTCCTCTGCGGAGACGATCGGTGCCGAAGGCCTGCCGGGCGCAGGCCAGGAGAGAGTTGGCCTCGGAGTAAAGCCAGTCCAGGGCCTCTTGCCGGTCATTGAAGTGGAGTCCTGGGTACCGAGTCGCTTCCAGGTGATGAACCAGCCGGTCCCCGGGCCGCTCGATCGCGTACACCCCCGCCGCCGTCGCCAGGTAGAAGTCCAGCAGGCGGGACATCGCCGTCTCCCGCTCGCTCGGCGGCTGTTCGTCCCTCTCCGCGCACGCACGCGCGTAGAGCCGCACCAGATCGTGGAACCGGTACCGTCCCGGCGCCGCCGACTCCAGCAGGGACGTGTCCACCAGGGACTCCAGCAGGTCCTCCGTGTCCTCCGCCGGGAGGTCCAGGACCGCCGCCGCCGCCGCGAGGGAGATGTCCGGGCCGTCCGCGAGTCCCAGCAGCCGGAACGCGCGGGCCTGGGCGGGCTCCAGCTGCCCGTAGCCCAGCTCGAACGTCGCCTTCACCGCCAGGTCACCCGCCTGGAGTTCGTCCAGGCGGCGGCGTTCGTCGGCGAGCTTGGCCGCCAGGACCGAGACGGTCCAGGTGCGCCTCGCCGCCAGCCTGGACGCCGCGATGCGGATCGCCAGCGGCAGGAAGCCGCACGCCGCCACCACGTCCAGGGCGGCATCCCGCTCCGACGCCACCCGCTCCTCGCCCACGATCCTCGTGAAGAGCGCCAGCGCCTCCTCCGGTGACATCACGTCCAGATCGATCAGGTGCGCGCCCGCCAGGCCCACCATCCGGACCCGGGAGGTCACCAGGGCCGCGCAGCCCGCCGTGCCGGGGAGCAGGGGCCTGACCTGCGCCGCGTCCCGCGCGTTGTCCAGCAGCACCAGGACCTTGCGGCCGTCCAGGACCGAGCGGTACAGCGCCGCCCGCTCCTCCAGCGAGTCCGGGATCGCCGAGTCCGCCGTGCCGAGGGCGCGCAGGAAGGAGCCCAGGACCGTCTCCGGTTCCGCGGAACGGGATCCCGCGCCCTGGAGGTCGACGTACAGCTGGCCGTCGGGGAAGGAGGAACGCGCCGCATGAGCCACGTGCACCGCCAGCGTCGTCTTGCCGACGCCGCCGATGCCGGCCAGCGCCGACACCGCCATCACCCGGCCCTCGTCGCCGGACGCCGCCGCGAGGACCTCGCTCAGCTCCCGTACGAAGGACGCGCGGCCCGTGAAGTCCGGGACCGTCGCCGGGAGCTGGGCCGGGCGGACGGGGCCCGCCACCGGTTCCGCCACGGGGGCCGACGGCTCCGCCAGGTTCGGGTCGGCCCGCAGGATGCGCTGCTGGAGTTCCTGGAGGCCGGGGCGCGGGTCGACGCCCAGCTCGTCGGCGAGGAGGCGGCGGGTGTCCGCGTACACCGCGAGGGCCTCCGCCTGGCGGCCGCTGCGGTAGAGCGCCAGCATCAGCAGTTCGCGAAGGCGCTCCCGCAGCGGGTGCGCCGCCGTCAGCGCCGTCAGCTCCGAGACCGCCTCCGCGTGGCAGCCCTGCTCCAAGTCCATGTCCAGGCGGGACTCCAGGAGTCGGAGCCGCCATTCCTCCAGGCGGACCCGCTGGGCCTCCGCGTACGGGCCCGGCACGCCGGCCAGCGTCTCGCCGTCCCAGAGGGACAGGGCCCGGTTCAGCACCTCCCGCGCGTGGCACAGGTCCCCGGTGTTCCGCGCCTTCTCCGCCTCCGCCGCCAGTTCCTGCGCCGCCGCGAGGTCCAGCGCCCCCTCGCCGAGCCCGCGCACCGCGTAGCCGCCGGACTCGCTGACCAGCACCCCGGGGTCCAGCACCTTCCGCAGCCGGGAGGCGTAGGTGCGCACCGCCGCCAGCGCCTGGGACGGGGGTTCCTCGCCCCACAGGGCGTCGATGAGCTCGGCCGCCGTGGCCGTACGGCCCTCGCGCAGCAGCAGGGCGGCGAGCAGGGCGCGCTGCTGGGGGCTGCCGGTGGCGACGGGCTCGTCGTCGCGCCAGGCGCGCACCGGGCCGAGCACGCCGAAGCGCAGCGCCGCGGGCTCCGTCGAGGAGCCGGGACGCCGCTGCTCCGGTCCCCGCGGCACACCGTCCATACAGTCCCCCTCTGCATCCTGAGCAACTACGCCAGTTTGCCTTGTTCATGGCGGATGCGGCAGCCGTGGGAGACGGCGATCACACGGGGAACGACGGGCCGTCACGGTGCCCACACAGTTCGTCCTCAGCCGTCCGGACCCGGATCCAGATCCACCCGCACCGTCAGCAGCCCCGCCCCGAAGGCCCGCACGGCGGCGCTGTTGAAGCGGGGCAGGGTGCGCAGCCGGGCCACGGGGTCGTCGTCGGGCAGGAGGTGTGCGGTGCCGGTGTGCCAGCGGCCCCGGATGCGCACCCGCACCCGGGGGTCCGCCCTGATGTTGCGGACGTACTGCGACCGTTCGCCGAACTCCGACACCAGCCAGAAGGAGTCCCCGGCCCGCCGGCCGCCCACCGGGGTCCGGCGGGGCAGGCCGGAGACGCGTCCCGTGGTCTCCAGGAGGGTCTGGAACGGCAGCCGGCGCAGGACGGGATTGATCCGGCGCTGGAAGGCGGTGGCGCTCCGGTACTTGCGTTCGGCGTGCGAGGTCCCGGGAGTCATCGTGCGGTGAGCCTACCGGCCGCCGAGGAAGATCGGGTTGGTGAATCCGGCCAGGGCGCCGGGCAGCGGTCCGGCGGCCGCCTCGTGCCGCAGTTCGGCGCGTACGTAGGCGGCGTACGACGGTGTGGTCCGCCACTCCACCACGCCCGCCCCGGACACCGGCAGCGGGCCGCCGGTGTGCAGCACGCCCTGGTCGGTCACGAACCGGACGGTGCAGCGCGGGGCGCCGGTGACCTCCAGGCGGACGGTGACCGGGGTGTCCCCGTCCACCCGCAACCGCTCGCCGATGCCCGCGTGTTCACCGCGCCCGCCGGACGCGGTGAAGCCGAGGGACACCTTGCCGGACTCGGCGACGTACGAGCGCCCCGCACGGATGCCGTCCAGGACGGCCTCCCGGGTCAGGTCGTCGGCGAGGACCACGGTCTGCGGGCTGCCGACGGCGTCCGGGTCGCGGTGGGCGTCGCTGCCGCCCATCGCCGGGATCCAGTCGAGCCCGTCCCGCCCGTCCCGTACGGACGCCACCAGCATGCCGTCCCAGTCGGCCAGCGCCACCTCGTCGTCGGGCGTGTACGGGCCGTTCCACACCTCCACGGCGTCCGCCTCGCCGAAGCCGAACTTCCAGGCGCAGCCGATGCAGGTGGCGTGCGGATGGGCGGGGACGACCAGGCCGCCGGCGCGGCGGATCCGCCGGGCGAACCGGCCGAAGCGGTTCTCGCGGGCGCGGTAGCGCCAGTCGACGAACGTGCCGGGGTCCGTGCCGATCGCCACCACGTGGCCGTTCCGCGTGGTGACCTCCTCGCCCAGCAGCACCAGCAGGTCGTCGCCGGCCGCCTCGGCCCAGTGGGCGTGCGCCGCGTGCGTGTTGTGCTCGCTGCTGTTGATGAAGTCCAGCCCGGCCGCGCGGGCGAGCGCGGCGATCTCGGCGGGGGTGCGGCGGCCGTCGGAGTACCAGGAGTGCAGGTGGCAGTCGCCCCGGTACCAGGCCCGCCCCCGCCCCCTGGCCCGCTCCGGCGGGTACACCGGCCGCACGGTCTCGCCGGGCTCCCCGTAGGTCAGCGTCACGGTGATCTCGTACGGCAGTCCCCGCGGGGCCACGGTGTAGGGGCCCAGCGCGATGTGCCAGGTGCCCGCGCGCACCGGGCCGGGAATGTAGCCGGGGGTGGCGTCGTCGGCGCGGAGGAAGAACTCCGTGCGGGCCCCGCCCGACCAGCCCCGGAAGCCCCGGCCGCCCAGGTCGGTGCCGCGCTCGTCGAAGATGCCGATGTCGAGGGCGTTGCCGGTGGTGCCGGCCGGCACGGTGGGCCGGTCGTAGGTGTAGGCGACCTTGATCTCGCGGACGCCGTCGGGCACCTCGACGGGGACGTACACGAAGTCGGGGGAGCCCGGCGGGAGGGTGCCGCGCACCGTCCTCGTCTCCCGGCCGTCCCGGTCCGCCGCGGAAGCGAAGCTCACGCTCCCCAACGTAAGCGCGGCGGCGGCGCCCGTCACGAACACGGCGCGCCGCCCGATCCCGCTCTGCTGCTCCTCGCACATGCTGCTGCTCCCAGGTGTCGTCCGATGACAGGACTCGGGTGGTGCAGGGGTCGGTGCGGTGCCACCTTTGTAGTGAGCGGTGAACTGCCGTGTAAGAGAAGGGAATCGACAGCAGACCATGAGATTCGCCTGGTTCGTCTGGCTCACCCGGCACCTCGACGGTCTCGGTTTCAGCCACGGCCCCGTGAAAGGCGCGATCGGAACGGCCGCCGTGCTGCTCACCGCCGTGCTGCTCGGCTTCGCGCTGCGCCGCCACCGGCCGGCCGACCTGGCCGTCGGCGGTTTCACGGCGGTCGCGGGAATCGGCTGGCTGGCCTTCCACTGAACCGAGCGGGGCGCGAGGAGCCCGTGGGAGGACGGGGAGGCCGGGACGGAATGCCGACCGGTCGGTATGGACAGGTGGGGCCCGTGCGGGTATTGATGGGTCCGTCGTCCGCGTACGAAAGGCCGCTCATGCGCATCGCCGTCACGATCTTCCTCACCGACGAGACGATCACCCCGGTCCGGCTCGCCCGTGAGCTGGAGCAGCGCGGGTTCGCCGGGCTGTACCTGCCGGAGCACACGCACATCCCCGTCGAGCGGACCAGCCCGTACCCGGCGGGCGGGGAGCTGCCGCGGGAGTACGGCCGCACGCTCGACCCCTTCGTCGCGCTCGGGCAGGCCGCCGCCGTCACCGGGCGGCTGGGGCTCGGCACCGGCATCACGCTCGCCGCGCAGCACGACCCGATCGACCTGGCCAAGCAGATCGCGACCCTGGACCACCTCTCCGGCGGCCGGTTCACGCTGGGGCTCGGCTTCGGCTGGAACGTCGAGGAGGCCGCCGACCACGGGGTGCGGTGGCGGACCCGGCGCGAGCTGGTGCGGGACCGGATGGGGCTGATGCGGGCCCTGTGGGCGGAGGAACCGACGGCGTACGAGGGGGAGTTCGGGAGCGTGCGGGCGAGCCTCGCGCACCCCAAGCCCGTGCAGAAGCCGCGCGGTCCTGTGGTCGGGCCGCGCACCCTGGTCGGCGGGGCGGCGGGACCGAAGCTGTTCGCGCACATCTGCGAGTACGCCGACGGCTGGCTGCCGATCGGCGGGCGGGGCCTGACGGAGTCGCTGCCCGCGCTGCGCACCGCCTGGGCCGACGCGGGCCGCGACCCCGGCGCCCTCCAGGTCGTGCCGTACGCCGTGCGTCCCAGCGCGGGCAAGCTGGCCCACTTCGCGGATCTGGGCATCGAGGAGGTCGTGGTGCAGCTGCCGCCGGAGGGGGAGGCGGAGATGCTGCGGGCGCTGGACGCGTTCCAGCCGTTCGTGGACGGGGAAGCGGGCGGTGCGGAGGAAGGGGCCCGATGAGGACGGACAAGGGGCCTGATCAGTCCGAACGTATGCTCAAGGAATGACGACTTCCGTGACCACCGGAACCGGCGGCCCCACCGAGAGCTCCCTGCGGCGCGCCCTCAGACGCGCCCGGGACGGTGTCTCCCTGGACGTCTCCGAGGCGGCGGTCCTGCTCCAGGCGCGCGGTGAGCACCTTCAGGACCTCTCCGCGTCGGCCGCCCGGGTGCGGGACGCGGGGCTTCGGGCGGCGGGGCGCCCCGGTGTCATCACGTACTCGAAGAGCGTCTTCGTCCCGCTGACCCGGCTGTGCCGGGACAAGTGCCACTACTGCACGTTCGTCACCGTGCCCGGCAAGCTGCGCCGGGCCGGACACGGGATGTTCATGTCGCCGGACGAGGTGCTGGACATCGCCCGCAAGGGCGCCGCCCTCGGCTGCAAGGAAGCCCTCATCACCCTCGGCGACAAGCCCGAGGACCGCTGGCCCGAGGCGCGCGAGTGGCTCGACGCGCACGGCTACGACGACACGATCGCCTACGTCCGCGCCATCTCCGTCCGGATCCTGGAGGAGACGGGACTCCTCCCGCACCTCAACCCGGGCGTCATGACCTGGACGGACTTCCAGCGCCTCAAGCCGGTCGCGCCGTCGATGGGCATGATGCTGGAGACGACGGCGACCCGCCTGTGGTCCGAGCCCGGCGGCCCGCACCACGGCTCCCCGGACAAGGAGCCGGCCGTGCGGCTGCGGGTGCTGGAGGACGCGGGCCGCTCCTCGGTCCCCTTCACCTCCGGCATCCTCATCGGCATCGGCGAGACCTACGAGGAGCGCGCCGAGTCGCTGTTCGCCCTCCGCAGGATCTCCCGCGCCCACCACGGCATCCAGGAACTGATCATCCAGAACTTCCGCGCCAAGCCGGACACCGCGATGCGCGGCATGCCGGACGCGGAACTCGACGAGCTGGTCGCCACGGTCGCCGTCGCCCGGCTGGTCCTCGGCCCCGCCGCCTGCCTCCAGGCCCCGCCGAACCTGGTCGACGCCGAGTACGGGCGGCTGATCGCGGCCGGCATCGACGACTGGGGCGGGGTCTCCCCGCTCACCATCGACCACGTCAACCCCGAGCGGCCCTGGCCGAAGATCGAGGAACTGGCCGAGCAGTCCCGGGCGGCCGGCTTCGAGCTGCGCGAACGCCTCTGCGTCTACCCGGAGTTCGTGCGGCGGGGCGAGCCGTGGCTGGACCCGCGGCTGCGCCCGCACGTGGCCGCGCTCGCCGACCCGGAGACGGGTCTGGCCCGCGCGGACGCGGTGGTCGAAGGCCGGCCGTGGCAGGAGCCGGACGAGGCGTTCACCGCGACCGGCCGCACCGACCTGCACCGCACCATCGACACCGAGGGGCGCACCGGCGACCGCCGCGAGGACTTCGACGAGGTCTACGGCGACTGGGACGCCCTGCGCGAGGCCGCCGCCCCCGGCATGGTCCCGGAGCGCATCGACACCGACGTGCGCGGGGCCCTGCGCACGGCGGCCGACGACCCGACGCGGCTCACGGACGCGGAGGCGCTGGCGCTGCTGCACGCGGACGGTCCCGCGCTGGACGCGCTGTGCCGGGTCGCGGACGACGTCCGCAAGTCGGCGGTGGGCGACGAGGTCACCTACATCGTCACCCGCAACATCAACTTCACCAACGTCTGCTACACCGGCTGCCGCTTCTGCGCCTTCGCGCAGCGCCGCACCGACGCGGACGCCTACACGCTCTCGCTGGAGCAGGTCGCCGACCGCGCCCAGCAGGCGTGGGACGTGGGCGCGGTGGAGGTCTGCATGCAGGGCGGCATCCACCCCGACCTGCCGGGCACGGCGTACTTCGACATCGCGAGGGCGGTGAAGGAACGCGTCCCCGGCATGCACGTGCACGCCTTTTCCCCGATGGAGGTCGTCAACGGCGCGACCCGCACCGGCCTGTCGATCCGGGAGTGGCTCACGGCGGCGAAGGAGGCCGGCCTGGACACCATCCCCGGCACGGCGGCGGAGATCCTCGACGACGAGGTCCGCTGGATCCTGACCAAGGGGAAACTCCCGGCGGCGACCTGGACCGAGGTGGTCACCACGGCCCACGAGCTGGGCATCCGCTCCTCCTCGACGATGATGTACGGCCACGTCGACCAGCCCCGCCACTGGCTGGGCCACCTGCGGACCCTGGCGGACATCCAGCGGCGGACCGGTGGCTTCACGGAGTTCGTGACGCTTCCCTTCGTGCACACCAACGCCCCCGTCTACCTGGCGGGCATCGCCCGCCCGGGCCCGACGGTCCGGGACAACCGCGCGGTCACGGCGATGGCCCGCCTCCTCCTCCACCCGCACATCCCGAACATCCAGACGAGCTGGGTGAAACTGGGCGCGGAGGGCGCGGCGGAGATGCTCCGCTCCGGCGCGAACGACCTCGGCGGCACGCTGATGGAGGAGACGATCTCGCGGATGGCGGGTTCGTCGTACGGCTCCTACAAGTCGGTCAAGGACCTGATCGCGGTCGCGGAGGCCGCGGGCCGCCCGGCGAAGCCCCGCACCACCCTGTACGGCGAGGTGCCCAAGGAGCGCCGTCGGGCGGCGGAGGCGTCGGACGGTCACCTGCCGGAGCTGCTGCCGGTGCTGGACTGAGACGGACCGGGGGAGCGCGGGCGCTGGCAGTAGGATGATCCGAACCGCGTTCGACCGGGTGCCGTGGCCTGCGATCGGGACCCGTAGCTGAGGAGATGCGTACCGGTGCCTGCCCGTCTTCCTTCGTGGGCCTGGGTGACCGGGCTGACCACGGGGGCGATTGCCGCGGTGGCGGTCCTGGCCGTCCAGGCGGACCAGGGGACGAAGCCCGTCGCCGCCACACCCCGGCCGAGCGCGTCGGCGACGGCGGACGCGAAACCGTCCGCCGAGCCGGAGGAGGAGAAGCCGGTGGCGGTACCGGACGGCTCGGGCACCGGCCGCCGGATCGTCTACTCCCTCGGCCAGAAGCGGGTCTGGCTGGTCGACGCCAGCGACACCCCCCGCCGCTCCTTCGCGGTCTGGCCGGGCACGGTCGCCCCGGACCCCGGCACGTACACGATCGGCAAGCGCACCGAGGCCACCACCGGCAGCGACGGCGTCCCGGTCGAGCACATCATGTACTTCGCCCAGAAGTCCGGCGTCTTCGTCGCCTTCTCCAACGCGGTCGACGGCTCCTCGCCCCCGCCCGCGGACCCGGGCGCGCAGACGGGCGGCATCCGCGTCGGCAAGTCCGACGGCAAGTCCCTGTGGACCTTCGGCGCGGCGGGCACGACGGTCAGGGTCGTCGAGTAGGCGCGGCGGAGCACGAGAAGACCGGTCGCGGCGACGTGCGTGGCTACTCGGTGTCTTTCGGGTGGCGAGTGGACGCGTACACGAAATGAACCGTGCGGCGTGCCTCGTCGACGAGGTAGCGGACGCGGCCGCCTGACGTCACCTCGTACTCCCACTGGGGATAATCCCGACCACCGAGGCCGCCGGTGGCCAGTCGGCCGCGGAGCCTGTGCTGACGGTCCGGGTCGGCCCGGGACAGTGGATCGCGGCGCAGGGCTTCGAAGCACCGACGTGTGTTCCCCGGGGCCTCCGCGCCCAGCTCGCCCCATCCCTTGGCTGCTTCGTTGGTCGCGAATCGCAGGCGCCACTCACCGTCCACCGGCGGCGGAGCGACGTCGTCACCGCGCTTCGGACTCACGGCACCGTCACCTCGCCGTGGTCCTCGTCCGGCCGCGGGCGGGTGAGCTGTGCCGTGAGCTCAGGATCGGCGAGGATACGAGCCGTCGCGCGCCATTCGACGACGAGGCGATGAAGATTGCCATGGACGTCCAGCTGGGCCGCGTCGTGCGTGGCGTCGATGAGTTCGGTCACGAACTCCCGCGACTCCTCGGCGTTCAAGTGGCGGACCCACGGGAAGACCGATGGCAGCGCGCGCAGTATGGCCCGCTCGCCGGCGTCACTGCGCACAAGGGCGGCCAGGAGACGGGCGGTGATGTCCGCCGTCTCCTCGCGCTGCTGGTCGTGGCGGGCGGTGGTCAGGTAGAGATCCTCGCCGTCCCGACGCGTGACGTGCACGCGCTGCGTCCGGTCGAGTGTCTCGGCGACCCGCTTCGAATTCTTCGAGAGCTCGGAAAAGGCAACCGTGGGAGTGGACACGGGTCGACGGTACTTCGGAATGTATTCCGAAGTCAATCGGGGCGGTGACCGGATTGCCCGCCCTGCTGGACCGGCAACTGGTCGACCAGCAGCACCACCCCGCTGAAGACGAACACCCGCAGCGCCGCGTCCAGGCCGTTCCAGTCCTCCGACTGCCACATCGCGAACCACTCGCCGCCGATCGCCATGAAGCCGGCGCCGAAGAGGAGCATCACCATCAGCAGGCCGTAGGTGGAGACGCGGCGGGCGCGCGGGTGGTCGTGGCGGACCCAGAGCCAGGTGCCGTACACCAGGACCAGCGCGGCGGCCGTCTCCCAGACGATGATCGCGATGTACGCGGCGTCCTGCACGCCCTCGTTGGTGATCGCGCGCCACATCAGGTCGTCGTCCTTGAACGTGGTGTCCATCGCGAGGACGTGCCGTACGAAGTCCTGGTTCGTCCCGAAGTCCGTGATGTTGCCGAAGGCGACCAGCGCCATGTAGAGGGCGACGGAGGCGGTGAGGAGCGTGGCGGCGAGGGGCAGCGCGCCGCGTGCGGTCGTGGTGGGCATGCCCTCTTCCTTCCCCGCGAAGGCCGTTGTCTCCCCTGCCGGTTGAGCGAGAATGGGGCGCGTCGGGTTCCGGGGTGAGGAGACGTTCGCGTGGCGCAGGCACGGTCGTCGATGCAACAGATCGTCCAGCGGCGCAGACGCACCGGACTCGTGGCCCGCGACGCCGAACGCGAGTTGTTCCGGGCGAACTTCGACACCTCGCCCGAGGAGGAACGGCACCGCTTCCTGTTCCACGTGCACGGCGACGCGGGGGTCGGGAAGACCTTCCTGGTCCGGGAGTTCGAGCAGATCGCCCGGGAACGGGGGGCGCTGACCGCGTACGTCGACGAGAGCGCGGGCAGCGTGCCCGAGGTACTGGCCGCGGTGTGCCGTCAGGCCGGCGACCAGGGGCACCGCTTCAAGGAGCTGGACAGGCTCCTGCTCGCACACCGCGAACGGCGCCACGAGGCGGAGCTCGCCGCTCTCGCCGCACTGGACCCGCAGCCGGACGCCGGCGGCCCGTCGGCGGGCAGCATGGCCCTGGCCCGGGCGGGACTGGCCGGGCTCGGACTGATCCCGGGCGTCGGCGCCTTCGCCGGCGCCGTCGATCCGGGGCAACTCGCCCAGGGCGCCGACCGGTTGCGCTCCGGGCTCGGCGCACGCTTCCGCAGCCACGAGGACGTGCGGCTGGTCCTCTCCCCGGAGAGCGTCCTCACCCCGGTGCTGACGAAGGAACTCGCCGACGCCGCCGCCTCGGTGCCGTGGATCGTGCTGTTCTTCGACACCTACGAGCGCACCGGCCCCTTCCTCGACGGCTGGCTGCACGACGTGATGACGACCGACCGCCACGGCGTCCTGCCCGCCACCGTCGTGGTGGTGACCGCCGGCCAGCGCCCCTTCGACACCGCCCGCTGGGGCGGCTTCGCGGATTTCATGACCGCGGTGCCGCTCGAACCGTTCACCGAGGCGGAGGCGCGTGGCCTGCTCGCCGGCCGGGGCGTCACGGCGGAGCCGGTCGTCGCCGAGGTCCTGCGGCTCACCGGCGGCCTCCCGGTCCTGGTCTCCACCCTCGCCGGGACCCGGCCCGCCGGACCCGACGACGTGCAGGACCCGAGCGCGACGGCGGTCGAGCGGTTCCTCAAATGGGAGCGGGAACCCGCGCGCAGGGCCGCCGCGGTCTGGGGCGCGCTGCCGCGCTGGCTGGACGCGGACGTGTTCCGGGTGGCGGCCGACTGCCCGGAGGAGCGGTGCGACGAGCTGTACGACTGGCTGGGCGGGCTGGCGTTCACCGACGAACGCGCGGCCCGGCTCCGCTACCACGACGTCGTGCGCGCCCCGATGCTGCGGTGGCAGCGCACCCGCTCCCCGCGCGGCTGGGCGGAACGGCACCGCCACCTGGCGGGGACGTTCCGCCGGTGGCGGGAGGAGACCGAGGCCGGGCGGGACGCCGCGGAGCTGTGGGCGGACGCGGAGTGGCGGGAACTGCGGCTGGCGGAGTCGTACCACCTGCTGTGCGCCCGGGAGCGCGGGGCGCCGCAGGCGGTGGTCGGGGATCTGATCGCGGCCTGCGAGCAGGGCGAGGCCGCGGCCGAGCGGTGGGTGCGGCTGCTGGAGGACGCGGGCCGGGACGCGGACCTGGAGACACTGACCGGCTGGTGGCGGGAGCTGTCCGAGGCGCTCGGGGAGGGCGGCCCGGCGGCCGTCCTGGACCGGCTGTTGGGCTTGCTGCCCCAACCACCCGTCAAGAAGGCCCGGGCGAACCGCCACCCCTTGGTGGTCGGTGACGACGCCGACCTGCTGCCGGGTCTGTGGCCGGTCCCCCCGGGCGCCGACGCGGGGCGGCACGACGAGGACCACGAGGCCGACGAGGCCGACGTGCCCTGGCCCGCCGACCCGGACCCCGGCTCCGAGCCGTACGTTCCCGGGGCCGCCGACCCGGACCCCGGCATCCTGCTCCCGGCCTCCCTGGCCGTCCGGCTCCAGCGCGGCTCGGCCGTCCTGGCCGCGGCCCGGGGCGACTACGGGGCCGCCGTCACCCGGCTGCGGTACGCGATCCGGCTGGCGCCGCGGGACGCCGGTCTCTTCGCCCTGAGGGGGGAGTACCGCCGCGTCCTGCGGCAGCACTCCGCGGCGGTGCGGGACCTCCGCCACGCGCTCACCCTGGATCCGGGGCGCGCCTACGCCTGGGCCTCCCTCGGCGCCGCCCGTCTCGCCCTCGGCGCCCCGGCCGCCGCGCTCATCGCACTGGACCGCGCCCTTGAGCTCGACCCGGACTACGCCTGGGCGCTGATCCGCCGGGCCCGTGTCTGGCGGGAGCTCGGCGAACCCGGACGCCGGCTCACCGACCTCGACCGCGCCGTCGCCCTGCAGCCCGACTCGCCGTGGGCCCACTGCGAGCGCGGGGACGCGCTGCGTGCCGCCGGCCGGGACGAGGAGGCCCTCACCGACTACGACGTCGCCCTGACCCTCGACCCCGACTACGCGTCGGCGTACGCGAGCCGGGGGGTCTCCCGCTTCCACCTCGGCCGCGCCGCGGACGCCCTGGCCGACCTGGACCGCGCCCTGGAACTCAGCCCCTCCTACGCGTGGGCGCGGGACCGGCGCGACGAGGTCGTACGTCACCTGGACGGCTGAAATCCCCCTGTCCGCCCCCTTCCGATCACCCGGTTCACACTCCTCACACTCCGCATCCCGATCCGCCCCCTCAACCGACCGTCCCCGTTCGATTACAGTGCTGGGCGTCGTACGAACGGACGGTGCCTGGGAGGTCGTGGTGGCCGGTACTGCCGGGCCCGTGTGGGGGCGCCGTGAGCAGCAGGACTTCCGCAGCCGGGTGCGCGGGACGCTGCTCGGGGCCGCCCTCGGGGACGCGCTGGGCGCGCCCGTGGACGGGGTGACGACCGACGGGATACGGGAGGCGCACGGCGCGGAGGGCCTCGCCGACCTCGCCCCCGCCCACGGCCGGCGCGGTGCCGTCACCCACCACACCCAGCTCACCCTCTTCTCCGTGGACGGCCTGATCCGCGCCCAGGTACGGCGCGACACCGGCGCCTGGCACCCGCCGACCGATCTGCACCGGGCGTATCTGCGCTGGGCCACCACCCAGCGGGACTGGGGCCCGGACGAGCGGCGCGAGGACGACGGGTGGCTGGCGCGCGAGGAGTGGCTGTACGCCCGCCGGAACCCCGCCCGCCCGCTGCTGCTGGGGCTCGGGGACGAGGTGATGGGGACGCCCGAGGCGCCCAAGAACCCCGGTGCGGCGGGGCCCGAGGCCGCCGCCCGGTCCGCGCCGTTCGGGCTGCTCGTCGGCTGGGAGCCGCAGCTCGTCGCCCAGCTCGCCGTGGAGTGCGCGGCGCAGACCCACGGCCACCCGGTCGCCTGCCTCGCGGCGGGCGCGTACGCCGTGATCGTGCACGCGCTGGCCCGGGGCGAGAGCCTGGACACGGCGGTGCAGCGGGCGCTCGCGCTGCTGGCCGCCCGGCCGGGCCACCAGCCGGTGTCGGACGCGCTCCAGCACGCGCTGGGCGCCGTACGGCAGGGGATACCCACTCCGCAGCGGGTCACGGAGCTGGTCGGGAACGCCACCGCCGAGGGAGTGCTCGCCGCCGCCGTGTACTGCGCGCTGGTGGGGGAGGACGTACGGCAGGGGCTGTGCCTGGCCGTGAACCACGACGGTCCCAGCGCCGCCGCCGGGGCGCTGGCCGGCGGGCTGCTCGGGGCGCTGCACGGCGAGACGGCCCTCCCGCCGGCCTGGCTGGCCGAGCTGGAGGGCCGTCCCACGATCCTGGAACTCGCCGACGACTTCGCGATGGAGATGACCCAGGGCCCCGCGCTGCACGGGCCCGCGGGCTCGTCCCCGGCGTGGCTGGCGCGCTACCCGCGAGGGGCCTGACCCCTGATAGGGGCGCGGGCACAAAGGGGCGCGGGGAACTGCGCGAAGGGGGTCTGGGGGCAGAGCCCCCAGGCACGGGAAGGGGCGGCGGGGGCGGGAAACCCAGGGCACGACGAACCGCCCACCCTGCGCCCCGCCGCTGTCGCACCTAGTCCTTCACGGGGGCGGGGGCGGTCCCCTCCGCCGGAGCCGGAACCGGTACCGCGGCCGCCGCCGAGTCGTCGTCGCCGTCGGTGTTGACGCGTTCGATGATCGCCATCCGCTCCGGGGTGTCCTCCGGCTTCACATAGCCGATCAGGACGTACAGGACCAGCGAGACCGCCAGCGGGATGGAGACCTGGTACTCCAGCGGCACGCCGCCGTCGACGGCCCAGTGGATCGGGTAGTTCACCAGCCAGAAGGCCAGCAGGCCCATGGCCCAGCTGATGATGGCCGCCGTCGGGCCGGAGCGGCGGAACGGCCGCAGCAGGCCCAGCATCATCGGGATGGCGATCGGGCCCATCAGTCCGGCCACCCACTTGATGACGACCGTGATGATGTCCTTGAAGGTCGGCGAGTTGACCTGCGTCGCGACGGCCATGGACAGGCCGAGGAAGACCACCGTCGTGATCCGGGCCGCGAGCAGGCCGGACCGCTCGCCCCACGTCCGCGCCCTCGCCGACAGCACCGGCGCCACGTCACGGGTGAAGACGGCCGCGATGGCGTTGGCGTCCGAGGAGCACATGGCCATCGTGTGGGAGAAGAAGCCGACGATGACCAGGCCCAGCAGGCCGTGCGGCAGCAGCTGCTCGGTCATCAGGGCGTAGGAGTCGGAGCCGTCCGGCTTCTGGGACTCCACCAGCAGCGGCGACATCCACATCGGGTAGAACAGGATCACCGGCCAGACCAGCCACAGCACCGCCGACAGCCGCGCCGAGCGCTCCGCCTCGCGGGCGTTGGGGGTGGCCATGTAGCGCTGGGCCTGGTTGAGCATGCCGCCGTTGTACTCGAACAGCTTGATGAACAGGAACGCCAGCAGGAAGATCGTGCCGTACGGTCCGACCAGCGGCTCCCCGTGGCCCTGGAGCTCCGGCTCGTCCCACGCCCCGAAGAAGCCGCCGTGGTCGCCGAGTTCGGCCACCACCGCGACGAACATCGCGAGGCCGGCCAGCAGCTGGATGATGAACTGGCCGAGTTCGGTCAGCGCGTCCGCCCACAGGCCGCCGATGGTGCAGTAGATCGCCGTGACGACACCGGTGATGAGGATGCCCTGGTTGAGCGAGACGCCGGTGAACACCGACAGCAGGGTGGCGATGGCCGCCCACTTCGCGCCCACGTCCACGATCTTCAGCAGCATGCCGGACCAGGCCAGCGCCTGCTGAGTCTTCAGGTCGTAGCGGTTCTTCAGGTACTCCAGCGGGGACGCCACGTGGAGCCGGGAGCGCAGCCGGTTGATCCGCGGGGCGAACAGCTTCGACCCGATGGCGATGCCGAAGGCGATGGGGAACGACCAGGTGACGAAGGACGTCACGCCGTAGGTGTAGGCGATGCCGGCGTAGCCGGTGAACATCACCGCGCTGTACCCCGACATGTGGTGGGAGATGCCGGAGAGCCACCACGGCATCTTGCCGCCGGCCGTGAAGAAGTCGCTGACGTTGTCCACCCGCTTGTGCGACCAGACACCGATGGCGACCATCACGGCGAAGTAGCCGATGAGAACCGCCCAGTCGAGACCGTTCATGTCCCCCCTTCCAGGGTCTTCCTTGTGAACTCCACTCAGCTGGTTGGCACTTCGCCTGAGTGGGGTAGGGACGAGGAAGGCCGCGAAGTGCCCGCTCATCGTGGGCGCGATGGCGCGATCATGACAAGGAAGCGTAAGGTCAAGAGCAGGTAAAAATGTTCGGCTAGCTGACCTGCGTTCATATTCGTGAATGAGTCCGGAGGGGGCGGAACCCCCGGGTCAGCGCAGCTCGTCCGGGCAGGGCGTGCCCCGCTCCCCCCACTTGTACGGAGCCGCCAGGCGGTACGTCCCCGGCTTCGGCGCGAGCAGCGTCGTCCACGTGTCGCCGTTCGCGTCCTCCTCCGTCTCCATCAGGCAGCCGTGGACGTTCTCGTACGTCCTCGGCTCGCCCTCCGGGCGGTCCTCGGACTCCTCCGTCTCCCGCGGAGGCTCCAGCGCCTTGCCCTCGGCGTCGACGAGACCCAGCCACGGCGAGTACGGGACGCGGATCAGGATCCGGCCCGCCTTCTCCACCCGCAGCGTCCACTCACCCTGCTCGGCCCGCTCCACGACCGTGTCCGGCTCCGCCAGCGGCGTCGGCTGCTCCACCGCGAACAGCTGCCAGTTGGCGTCGCCCCAGATCTGGTTCAGATACGGCAGCCCGCGCTGCACCAGCTCCCGCTCCCGCTGGCCGCCGTCACCGTCCGGCTCGTCCTTGGGCAGCACCACGTAGCGCACGCCCCAGCGCTTCAGCCATTCGTGGTAGTTCGCCGAGTTGAGGGTGTCGTCGTAGAAGAGCGGGTTGCGCTCCATGTCGGCCTGCCGGTTCCAGCCCCGGGCCAGGTTGACGTACGGGGCGAGGGCGGACGCCTCACGGTGCGAGCGGGCCGGGACGACCTCCACGCGGCCCCGCCAGGCGCCGACCTCCTGGAGCTCGTTCACCAGCGGCGCCAGCTCGCGCGCCCAGGACGCGCGCGGTGTGGTGTGCACGACGTCGTCGACCGTCTTGAAGCCGATCCAGCCGGTGAAGCCGACGAAGGCGAGGACGATCGCGTACCACTTGAGGGTCCTCGGCACCGCGAACGGCAGCGCCGCCACCAGCACCACCCCGCCGAACAGCATCGCCAGCCGGGTCATGTTCGACCCGATCTGCGAACTGATCAGCCACACCAGCACGAGCCCCAGCCCGTACACCGCGGCCGTGATCCGCACGGTCCTCCACTCCGCGGGGACCAGGACGTACACCAGGACCGAGTACAGCAGCGGCAGGACCACCGAGCCGATGCCCATCGGCTGGGTCCCCGAGAACGGGAACAGCCAGGCCGACACCGCCACCACCGCGCTCGGCGCCAGACCCAGCGCCCACGCGCCCGGCCGGCGCTTCTGCAGGAACAGCGCCGCCGCCACCAGGCCCACGAACAGGCCCGCGACCGGCGAGGCCATGGTGGCCAGCGCCGCCAGCGGGGCCGCGCACAGGGCCTTCGCCCACCGCTTGTAGCGCCACCGGTGGGGCCAGCAGAAGACGACGGCGACCGCGCCGAGCGCGAACATCGTGCCGAGCCCGTACGTCACCCGCCCCGAGGCCGCGTTGCACAGCAGCGCGAACACCCCCGCGAGCGCGGCCCACAGGGGGTTCCGCACCTCCCGGCTGCGCATCAGCACCAGCGTCAGCAGCCCCGCCGACACCGTGCCCGCGATCATCATCGTGGTCCGCACCCCGAGGACCGACATCAGGTACGGCGACACCACGCTGTACGACACCGGGTGCATACCGCCGTACCAGGCGAGGTTGTACGCCGAGTCCGGGTGCCGGCCGACGAACTCCGCCCACGCGTCCTGCGCGGCGAGATCGCCGCCGCTGTTGGCGAACGTGAAGAACCAGACGACGTGCAGCAGGCCGGCGAGCGCGGTGACGGACAGCGCCGGGTGCCGCAGCATGCGGGCGCGCACGGCGAGGACGGCGGCCACGGGGGCGCCGGGCGGCCGCTCGGGCGACTGCTCAGGAGGCCGCTGCCGCTGATCTCCGGGTACGGGTATTCGCGGGCCGGATCCCGGGTCCGGATCGGCGTCGTCGGCGCGTGTCGGCTCCGCTGTGGCCACCTGAAGGCACTCCCCGTGTCCCGTCTGCTTGCCCGTTTCGTGACGCTAGCACGCAGTCCGGCGGCCGTCGCCCGGGTGGGCGGCGGCCGCCGGCTCCGTACGGTCCCGGATCAGCCGAGCCGCGTCAGCTTGTCCGTGAAGCCGGGCTCCACGAGGTCTTCCTGCAGGGCGACCGGCACCTCGACGGCACCGCTCGTGCCGTCGCCCACGGTGAGCGTGCCCACCTTCGTGCCGGCCTCCGCCGTGTGCGGCAGCTCCTCCGCGGCGAACGTCAGCTTCACCGACAGGCCCGCCCAGCCGACCGCCTTGACGTCCTCGGTGACGGCGACGGGCGTACGGCCGCCGAGACCGTCGTCCGCGTACCCGACGACGGTGCCCTTCTTCAGGATCTTCGCCGAGGTCAGCGCCTCCTGGGCGGCGCGCAGCGCGGGCTCGCTGACCTCGTTGACCGTATCCAGGATCGACGGGCCCTTGTGCTGGCCGAGGATCGCGCCGACGACGACGACCGTCTCGCCGTCCACCTCCTTGCGGGCGGCGAAGAGCAGGTTGCCGCCGGCCTTGGTGGTGGAGCCGGTCTTGATGCCGATCGCACCCATGACGTAGGGCAGCTCGTTGTAGTTGCTCCAGTACTTCCCGGTCGGGTCCGTCCAGCTGGCCGCGCTGGTGATGGCCACCATGGCCGGAATCCTCATGGCCGCGATGCCGAGCTTCGTCTGGTCCTCGGCGGTGGAGACGGTGGTCTCCTTCAGTCCCGAGGGGTCGGTGTACGTCGTGTCGGTCATCCCGAGCTCCTTGGCGGTGTCGTTCATCTTCTTGATGAACGCCTCCTCGGAGCCCGCGTCCCAACGCGCCAGCAGGCGCGCGATGTTGTTCGCGGAGGGGATCATGACGGCCGACAGCGCCTGCTTCTCGGTGAGGAAGTCGCCGGCCTTGACGGTGTGGAGCGTGGACTCGCCGTCCTTGTAGTAGCCGCCCTCCTCCTCCGCCTTCGCGTCGACCTCGATCTTCGGGCCTTCCTCGCCGGGCTTCAGCGGGTGCTCGCGCAGGATGATGTACGCCGTCATGGTCTTGGCGACCGAGCCGATGGCGACCGGCTTCTGCTCACCGAAGTGGTCCATCGCGCCGATGCCGTCGCCGCTCATCCACCCCTGGCCCTCGTCCGGCCAGGGCAGCTTCACCTGGTCGCCGTCGAAGGTGTGGGTGTCCTCCGCGGTGAGCACCAGGGTGGGAGTAGGCAGCGGGCGTACGGCCTGCACGATCGCAAAGACGATCGCGAGGAGCACGACCAGCGGCGCCCAGATCTTGACCCGCCGCACGGCCGTCCGCAGCGGGGTCTGCGGGGGCGGCGGGGTGTTGGTCAGCTCGGCCAGCAGGTCCAGCGGCGGCCTGGGCGGCAGCGGTTGCTGCGTGGTCCGCTCGGGGCCGACCTGCGGGAACGAGGCGGTGGGCTCGGCGAGGGAGGCGGAAGGCTTGCGGACGCCGAGGTCCTCGTCCCGCTTGAGCGCGACGAACTTGCTGGTCCGCTCGGCCTCGGCCTCGGCCGGGGTCTCGCGGCCCGCGCCGCCCAGCTTCAGCATGGTGGTGGGCTGGTCCACGGCCGGTGCGGAGGGCCGCCCGGTCCGGAACACGGCGGTGGGCTGGTCGACGGGGCCCTCGGCCTTCGGCCCGCCGTCCTGGCCCGCGTCCTCCGCCCCGCCACCCGCGGTGCCGGTCCCGGGGGCGTCATCCGCCGCCGGTCCGTCCCCGGGCCCGTCCTCGTCGTGCCGGTCATCCTCGTCGTGCCGGTCATCCTCGGCGGAGGCGTCGTCGGCCGCCCCCCGGGCCCCGGGGACCGGGCCGGCGGCCGGCTCCCCGCCGTCGCCTTCGGACGAACCCGTCCCGGGTCCCTCCTCGCCCGGGGCCGCGCCCTTCGCCGCACCGGCGGCCCCGGTGACGCCGCTCTTCTCCGCACCGGCGCCCGGCACGTCCTGCGCGGCGTCCTCGGGCCCGTCGTCGTCGCGGGGCGCGTCGTCCGCGGAGGTACCGGTCTCGGGCGCGTCCGTGTCCGTCCCGGCGCCGGCGGCGTCCTCGGGCCCGTCGTCGTCGCGGGGCGCGTCGTCCGCGGAAGCGCCGGCCGTCGGTGCGTCCGCGTCCGTCCCGGCGCTCTCGGGCTCCTCCTCGGCGCGGGAGGCGCCGGTCGTGGGCTTCGGCGCACGCGCGTCCGTGGCGGTCCCGGAGGTGGCCTGCGCGGCGTCCTCGGGCTCCTCCTCGGGCTCCTCCTCGGCGCGGGGCGCGTCGGCCGGGGCGGTGGGCCTCCCGCTCCCGGCGTCCTCGGGGCCGTCCTGGTCGTGGGAGGCGTCCGCCGTGTCCGCGGGCGCCTCCTCGGGAGCGTCCTCGGCCCCGTCCGCCGGCTCCGCGGCGGCAGCCGTCCGCCCGGAGGCGTCCTCCGCCCCGTCGGCGGCGCCCCCGGTGCCGCCCTCCGCCCCGTCCGGGTCCTCGTCCGGTTCCGCCGAACGGACCCACGTGGCCACCGCCTCGCGCAGGCGGCCGGCCTCGCCACCCTCGTCGGCGGGTGCGCCGTCGCGGGTGGACAGCACACGGGTGGCCGTGTCGACGTTCCCGCGGTCCTCGGAGGGCTCGGTCCCACGGCTCACCGCCAACCGGGGATCCCGCTTCCCGGGAACCGGGCCCCCGTTCCCCGACGTCGTTTCTTCCGACGACTCGCGCTGCTTCGACCTGTCGGGGGACTCGCCCGCCACCGATGCCTCCTCCATGCGCCGCACGCCCCGCGTGCGCCAACCGAACCGTGAACCGCCCGCCCGCGACAGTGCTCCGCAGCGCTGTCCGAACCATGTACCAGTGTCCTGTGTGCGGGCTTCCCCCACGTGGTAGACGAGAACGACATAGCTACTGGTTCCACTACGAACCGGTCACGCACCCTCGACAGACCAATGTGAGAGGGGTCACCCTGTCATTCATCCACGCGGGGAGGCATGGATGGGCAGGAGCCGCAGAACACTTCCGGAGGAGCTTCTGTTGCTGGCACTGGACCCGACCACGGGTACCACTGCACAGCCGCAGTCGCTCGACCTGGGTCTGGCCGGAGCGCAGCTAGTGGAGCTGGCGCTGGCCGGACGGATAGCCCCAGACGGGGATCGTATCGCCGTGGTGGTGCCACGGCCGACTGGAGACCCAACACTGGACTGCGCGTTGGAGTTGCTGCGAAGGCGCGGCGCTCCGGTACGGGCGGTCCACTGGATCGGCGGGCCGCGTCTCGGGCTGCGCCAGACCTACCTCTCGCATCTGGAGCGGTGCGGCATGGTGCACGCCGTGGCCGGACAGATGTGCGGGGTGCTGCCGACGACTCGCTACCAGGCGACGGACACCGAGATCAGCCGGGAGATCAGAACCCGGCTGGACTCCGCGATCCGCACCGGCGTCCCGCCGGACCCGCGGACCGCGGCGCTCGCCGCACTGGCGCACGCGGTCGGCCTCGGCAAGCACCTGTACCCGGGGAACGAGGGACGCTCCTCGCGTTCCCGGTTGCGGGACCTGATCCGGCACGACCCGATGGGCGGACTCGTCGCGCACGCCGTGATGGACGTCCAGAACGGCGTGGCGGCCCAGCCGCGCCGCAGCCCCGCTCCGGCAGGCCGGCAGGCCCCCGCCGGCGGCCGGGGCGCACCGGAACCCGCCCGAGGCGTTCCGGCGCAACCGCACCGCGGATCCATGGCACGCGCCGCGGCCCACTGAGCCGTACGTCCCCAGGGCCGACGGCACGGCACGGCCTGTGGATCCGCGGCCGACAGACCCGGTCACGGGAGCCGCAGTCCGAGCGGGGTGGGGAGAGCGCACGGGTTCTCCCCACCCCGCTCGGCGCACCCGGGTCCGGTGCCGTCGCGCACCGACACCCGCCCTCACATCGTGAAGTGGCGTGTACCCGTCGCATATCCACCGTTTCCCAGCGGTGGGAAGCACCTTGGTGGCAGTCTGCTCCACAGCAGACACGCAAAGTGGCAAGTACGAGGCACGCAGCCGGAGGTGCACGTCCCGTGGCGTCCAATGTCAATCCCACCGTCAGGCGGCGCCGGCTGGGCCAGGAGTTGCGCCGGCTCCGCGAGGTCAAGGGCATGACCGCCGAGGAAGTGGCGGAACGGCTGCTGGTGTCGCAGTCGAAGATCAGCCGCCTGGAGAACGGCAGGCGCAGCATCAGCCAGCGTGACGTCCGCGATCTGTGCGGGGTCTACGAGGTGGAGGACCAGCGGATCGTCGAGTCGCTGATGCAGATGGCCAAGGACTCGCGCCAGCAGGGCTGGTGGCACGCCTTCGGCGACATCCCGTACAGCGTCTACATCGGTCTGGAGACGGACGCGGAGTCGCTCCGCGTCTACGAACCCCAGATCATCACCGGTCTGCTGCAGACCCGCGCGTACGCCGAGGCGATCGTCCAGGGCGGTTCGCCGGAGTCGTCCGAGCAGGACAACGACAAGCGGGTCGAGGTCCGGCTGCGGCGGCAGGGCCGGATCACCGCCGAGAAGGACCCGCTGCGGCTGTGGGTGGTGCTGGACGAGGCGTCGCTGCACCGGGTCGTCGGGAGCCGTCAGGTGATGCGGGAACAGCTGGAGCACGTCATGGAGCTGTCCCAGCTGCCGCACATCACCGTGCAGGTGCTGCCGTTCGAGGTCGGCGCGCACGCCGGCATCAACGGCCAGTACTCGATCCTGGAGTTCGCCGACGCGGCCGACTCCAGCGTCGTCTACATCGAGGGCGTCACCAGCGACCTGTACCTGGAGAAGCCGCACGACGTGCAGAAGTACACGGTGATGTACGAGCACCTGCGGGCCCAGTCGCTGAACGTGGACCAGTCCCGGCAGCTCGTCGAGCGCCTCGCGAAGGACTACGCACGCTGAACATCGGCCGGGAGGCGGCGGGATGATACACCGCTGACAGGTTGGGCTGGAAGTCTCACCTGGTATATGCCACCCGGTCGAGTGAACGACTGCTCCGGAAGAAGATGTTGGCGAGTAGCGTCGATCACGCCAACCACCCGTGAGGGTTGGCAAAATCCGTTCTGCGGGTCCACGCCGGAACGCGCAGGCCGGTGACAGCAACTCAGCATCTGGCTACGGAGCGAACATGGCAATTCGTCTGGGCGCCACGGAAACGTGGACGACGTCCTCCTACACCAACAACAACGGCGCGTGCGTGATGGTCCGGTCGACCACCGGGGCGGCGCTGGAACTCGGGGACACCAAGGTCCCCGAGGGCCCGAAGCTGGCCTTCCCCGCGGACGCGTGGAGCGCCTTCGTGGCCTCGGTCAAGGGCTGACCGGTCCGGCGACCGCCCACCGGGCGCCGCCGGACCGGCACGAGCACCACCGACAGGGCCCTCTCGACAGTTCGCCGTCCTGGCCGAGAGGGCTCGGCCCGCACCCTCCCGGCTCGGCCCGCCGTTCACCGTCGTTCACCGCCGAGCGGTCAGCCGAGCGCCTTCTCCACCGCCGCCACGACCTCCGCGGACTCCGGCTCGGTCTGCGGCGCGAACCGGGCGACGACCTCGCCGTCCCGCCCGATCAGGAACTTCTCGAAGTTCCAGCGGATGTCCCCGTTGTGCCCCTCCGCGTCGGCGAAGCCGGTCAGCCGCTCGTACAGGGCGTGCCGTCCCTCCCCGTTGACCTCGACCTTCTCGGTCATCGGGAAGGTCACGCCGTACGTCGCCGAGCAGAACTCGGCGATCTCCTCCGCGCTGCCCGGCTCCTGCCCGAGGAACTGGTTGCAGGGCACGCCGAGCACGGTGAAGCCCTGCTCCGCGTACCGCTCGTGCAGCCGCTCGAGACCGGCGTACTGCGGGGTCAGCCCGCACTTGGAGGCCACGTTCACCACGAGCACGGCCCGCCCCGCGTACTGGGCGAGGCCGGCGGAGCCGCCGTTCAGCGCGCCGATCTCGACGTCGAGGGGAGAGGTGCCGTCGTTCTCTGCAGTCGTCATGAGCGCGAGCCTAGACCCACGGCGCGCGGCGCCCCGGTCGTCGCGCCGGCCGGCGGTCAGGGCTTGCGGCCCACACCGCCGTAGGCGTCCACGGGCGCCGCGCCGTCGACGTCCCCGTCCGGCCGCCACTCCGGCACCCGTACGACGCCCGGCTCCACCAGCTCCAGCCCGTCGAAGAACCCGGCGATCTCGTCGACGCCGCGCACGTGGTACGGCACGGCACCGCTGGAGTTGTACGCCTCGGACGCGGCGATCATGCCCTCGCTGGTGGCCGTACTGTCGCTGATCACCAGGTGGCTGCCCGGGGGGAGCCCCGCCATGAGCCGGCGCACCAGGTCGCGGGCCTGCTCGTAGTCGGCCACGTGGCCGAGCGTGTTGAGGATCACCAGGGCGACCGGCCGGGACAGGTCGAGCGTCCCGGCGGCGGCCCGCAGCACGGCCTCGGGGTCGTACAGGTCGGCGTCGAGGTACGCCGTCCTCCCCTCGGGTGCGCTGGTGAGCAGGGCGTTCGCGTGGGCGAGGACGATCGGGTCGTTGTCGACGTACACGATCCGGGAGTCCGGGGCGACGCGCTGGGCCACCTCGTGCGTGTTGTCGGCGGTCGGCAGCCCCGTTCCCACGTCCAGGAACTGCCGTACGCCCTGCTCACCGGCGAGGTACCGGACGGCCCGCCCCAGGAACCGCCGGCTGGTGTGCGCCACGTCGACCAGCCCGGGGAAGATCCCCTTGATCTGGTCGCCTATCTCCCGGTCGACCTCGTAGTGGTCCTTCCCGCCGACGAAGTAGTTCCAGAACCGCGCCGAGTGCGGCTTGGTCGTGTCGATCCGGGCACGTGCCGCGAAACCGGAACGGTCCTGGGTGATGTCCTCGGACACGGGCGATCCTCCTGGGAACGGTCGATGGCCAGTCGCCTTCAACCTAGGCGAACCGGCGGTCGAACGCCGGGAGTTGGAGGACCCGGCCGCACAGGGGAGTGCGGGTGGGCACCCGGTGCCCACCCGCACGTACGAACTCGTCCTCCCGCGGGGCCGTCAGCCGCCCACGTACCAGCTGAACCCGCCGCTGTTCGCGGCGACGATCAGGAGCACGAGCCACAGGACCACGTCGACGATGCCGAGGATGATGCCGGCCTTCGCCATCCCGGTGCCGTTCCCGCCCGCCTGGCGGCGGGCGACGGCGCCGAAGACGATGGCCAGCGGGCCCAGGACGATGTTCAGGAAGAACAGTCCGATGATGCCGCAGCACAGGCTCGCGATCGCCAGGCCGTTGGTGCGCGAGCCGGAGGACGCGGCGGAAGAGGTTCCGTAACTCGTCATTGAGTACTCCCGGTTGTCGGTCGCACGGACCGAACGGGCCGTTGTTTCCTCACTCTTGACTTGCTTGTTCCGAATGCCCCCTCGCCGCGCTCCCATGCCGGCCGGCCGGACGACGCGCGCTCCGTCAGACCTTCGCCGGGTCCTTCGGATACGGCGACTCCGCCACCGCCACCGGGGCAGCCGCGGGCCCGCCCTCGCTGAGCCCGAACCGGTCGTGGAACCTACGGAGGAAGGGCGGCGCGTACCAGGCCGAGCGGCCGAGCAGGCGCATCGCCGCGGGGACGAGGACGCCGCGCACGGCGATGGCGTCGATGAGGATGGCCAGCCCGCTGCCCAGGCCGAACATCTGCATGAAGCTGATCTCCGAGGTGCCGAAGGCGAAGAAGCTGACCGCGAGCAGGCAGGCCGCCGCGCTGACGATGCGCCCGGTGTGCCCGAGCCCGCCCGCGACGGCGGACTCGTTGTCCTCGCCCGCGTCGTGGAGTTCCTTGATGCGGCTGGTGACGAACACCTCGTAGTCCATCGACAGGCCGAAGGCGATGCAGAACATCAGCACCGTCATCGCCACCTCCATCGGCTGCGCGGTGAAACCGAGCAGGGAGGAGAGGTTGCCGTCCTGGAAGATCCAGGTCATGACGCCGAGGGTGGCGCCCAGGCTGATCAGGTTCAGGACCAGCGCGCGCAGCGGCTGCACCACACTCCCGGTGAACAGGAAGAGCAGGAGGAAGGTGGTGAGGGCGATCAGCGCGACGGCGACCGGGAGCCGGCTGCCGATGGAGTCCTTGGAGTCGACCAGCTGGGCGTCGACGCCGCCCACCAGGGGACGCGCCCCCTCGGGCGGGGTGACCGCCCTGACGTCCGCCACCAGGTCCTGGGCCGCGTCCGACTTCGGCACCAGACCGCTCACCACGGTGATCCGCTGCGCGTCGTCACGGCCGAGCGCGGCGTCGCCGGGGCCGGCCGCCGTGGACCGCCCCCCGGCGTAGCCGCCCGCACTGGTCTCGACGCGGACGACCCCCTCGACCCCGGACAGCGCGACGGCGTACGCCTCCAGCGGCGCCCCGCCCACCGGTTCGTCGATGACGACGTGCAGGGCCGAGTCCTCGCTGCCGCCGAAGTCCTCCCGCAGGACGGCGGCGACCCGGCGGCTCTCGGCGTCCTCGGGCAGCACGCGCTCGTCCGACGTGCCGAAGGTGATGCCCAGCAGCGGGCTCGCCGCCAGCAGCAGGACCGCGAGCACGGGAAGCGTGGTGAGCGCGGGCCGCCGCATGACGGTACGGGCCAGCCGCCCCCACAGCGGCGCCCGGGTGCCGGAGCGCCCCGGCTTCGCCCACGGCAGCCGCCCGCTGTTGACCCGGTGCCCCAGGACGGCCAGCAGGGCCGGCATGACGAACAGGGTGCCGACGGCGGCGATGGCGACGACCCCGACCCCGGCGAAGCCGAACGAGCGCAGGAAGTACTGCGGGAACACCAGGAGCGCCCCGAGCGCCGCCGCCACGGTCGCGGCGGAGAACGCGACCGTCCGGCCCGCGGTGCTCACCGTGCGCCGGACGGCGTCGTCCACGCCCGCCCCCGCCGCGAGCTGCTCCCGGAAGCGGCTGACCATCAGCAGGGCGTAGTCGATGCCGAGGCCGAGGCCGAGGGCGGTGGTGAGGTTGGTCGCGGTGTCGGCGACGTCGGTGACGCTCGCGAGCAGGGAGAGCTGGGCGAACGAGCCGATGATGGCGACGAGGGCGATGACCAGCGGCAGCAGGGCCGCGACCACGCTGCCGAAGACGAACAGCAGCAGGACGAGGGTGAGCGGTATGGCGATGGCCTCGGCCAGCACCAGATCGTCGACCACCTGCTTCGACAGGTCGCTGCCCACGGCGGCCCCGCCCCCGGCCCGGACCGTGAGGACGTCCTCGTACGTCCCGGTGTAGGCGTCGATGATCTCCTTGGCGTGCTCCCGCTGCCGCGTCTCGTCGCCCGTCACATGGGCGAGCACCATGGCCTCGCGGCCGTCCCGGGAGCGCAGGTCGTCGCTGCCCGTCTCCCAGTACGAGACGACGTTGGTGAGCCTCTCGTCCTTCTCCAGGTCGGCGGTCAGGGTCTGCCCGCTCCGCCGGGCGGCGGGAGCGTCGACCCGGCCGTCGGAGGCCCGGACCAGCAGGACCAGGTTCGCCTCACCGCCGAACTTCTCGTCGATGACCTCCGCCGCCCGGGTGGACTCCGAGGCGGGGTCGTCGAAGCCGCCGCCGAGCAGCTTGCTGAACGCGCCGGCGCCGAGCACGCCCATGAGGGCCACCGCCAGGGCGGCGACGACGAGGACCAGCCGGGATCGCCGAATCGTAAATTCGGCCAAACGTTCGAACACGTGCGATCTCCTTGGTGTCGGAAGAGGTGAAGACGACGCGTGTCGGCCGGATGCGCGGGGGACCCGGCGCGGTGCCCCGCAGAGGCACCCGCCCCGTGCGGACGGGTGCGTGTCGCACTCCTCGTCGCCGCGAACGACGTTAGTGAGAGGACGACTTGTTGAGCAGAAGGAAGTTTTTCTGACAGTGTCAGATTTCCCGAACAGTCCGCGGATCTCCGTCGTAGGGTCACCACATGCCCGCAGACGAACACCCGTCGGCCCCGCTCACGCTGCGCCAGCGGCGCAGGGCCGTCGCCACCCGGGAGATCGTGGACGCCGCCGAGCGCCACATCACCGAACACGGCCCCGCGGCCCTGTCCCTGCGGGCGGTGGCCCGCAACCTCGGCATGAGCGTCCAGGCGCTCTACCACTACTTCCCGAACCGGAACGCCCTCGTCACGGTGCTCATCGCCAAGGCGTACGACGACCTGGCCGACGCCGTACGGACCGCGGTCGACACCGCGCCGGACGACCCGGCGGTGCCGCGGTTCGTGACCGCGGCCGAGGGCTACCGCCGCTGGGCCGTCGCCCACCCCGAACTGTTCCAGCTCCTGTACGGGACACCGCTGCGCGACTACGCGGCACCCGCCGAGGGCCCCACCACCCGCGCCATGCGCCGGATGAGCGGGGTCTTCCAGCACGTGCTGTTCGACGGGTTCACCGAGGCGCAGCTCGCCGCCGCCGACACCCGCACGCTCTCGCCCCCGCTCCGGGCGCATCTGGAAGCCCCGCCACCGGACGGCACGCCGGCTCTGCCGGCCCCCGCGACCGTGCTCATGCTGAGCGGATGGGGCCACATGCACGGCCTCGTCGTCCTGGAGGTGTTCGGCCACACCTCCTTCATGGACGGCCACCAGGCCGAGATCTTCCGCATGGCGATGCGCGACCTCCTCGCGGACATCTACCGCCGCATCCCCGCGGAACGACCCGGCGTCGGACGAGTCGGCGTCGGACGACCCGGCGGACGGGTGGGATGACCGCATGACGGACACCGCGTGGTCCGGGCCGTTCCGCACCTGATCCCGGGCAACGGCTGGAAGTAGGCTGCCCGGGCCCGGTCCAGCCACAGGGGCGGGCCGGTACGGAGGTGACCGACCTGATAGCCCGTCATCGTCCGGGACCGGCGGCACCGGCGGCCCGCCGGGTGACCAAGGCGCTGGGGACGGCTGCCGTCGTGGCGCTCGCCCTCACGGGGGTGCTGCTGTCGCCGTTCGCGCTGGAGGAGATCTCCGGCTCCCGCGGCGCGGACTGGAACCGGCTCAGCCAGGCCGGCGCCGCGTACGGCTTCACGTCGGCGATCGTCTCGGCGCTGGCGCTGACCGGCGTCGCGGTGTCCCTGATCGTCCAGAACCGGCAGGCCAGGGCGGAGCAGATCCAGGGAATCCGCAGCTACTACCTCGAGCTGGTCCGGCTGGAGCTCGACGACATGGCGCTCTTCCAGCCGGTCTGGGGCGCCACGGACATCGTCGATCCGGACGAGCGGAAACGGCATGTCTACGCCGATCTGCTGATGAACTACGCCTGGATGGGCTTCGAGATCCGGTCGATCCCCGAGAGCCTGCTGCGGGACATGCTCGCCGGGATGTTCACCGGTGAGGCCGGGCGCGACCACTGGCGCAGGGCGCGCACGTCGTGGACCGCCCGCACGTCCGGGAGCCGCGTGGGCCGCCGCTTCCTGCGCATCGTGGGCGAGGAGCACGCGCGCCGTCGCCGCGGGACCACCGGTTCGCCCACCGCGCGTCCCCGACCCGCCCTCCGCTCCCGCAGCGGGGACGGCGCGCCGCCGGGGGGCCTCGGTCGGCGCCCTGATCGGCCTGGGCCCCGGACTGGCCGTCGGATCGCTGCTGCGTCGCCGACGCTGACCGCCACGGCCCGGCACCACGTGGCCCCAGGAGCGGATCCCCGGGCGGTGCCCTCGTCGTCGTGCGGCACCGCACACCTTCCGGTCCGGCGGGACCGGGGGAAGGCGCGTGTCGGCTTGCCGGCTCCTCCTGGTACGGCACGGAGGAGCCCCACTCCGTGGCCCGCACCCGAGACCGATCCGATGGGGCACAGGATGTCGGGTCGGGGAGGGGGGCCGCTCCCTAGCGTGGTGAGCGCGAAAGAGGAAGGAGACCGGGAGTGCTGGAGCGTCTCAACCAGACCCTGGAGCACATCGAGGGCCGTCTCGACCAGCGGATCGACGTGACCGAGCTGGCCCGCGTCGCGGCCACCTCGGAGTACCACCTGCGCCGGATGTTCTCCGCGCTCGCGGGCATGCCGCTGTCGGAGTACGTACGGCGTCGGCGGCTCACGGTCGCGGGTGCCGAGGTGCTCGCGGGGCGGGAGTCCCTGCTGGAGGTCGCGGTGCGCTACGGCTACGGCTCGGGCGAGGCGTTCGCCCGGGCGTTCCGCGCCATGCACGGCATCGGGCCGGGCGAGGCCCGGCGCACCGGCGCCGCACTCGTCTCCCAGCCCCGGCTGTCCTTCCGCCTCACCGTCGAAGGGAGCAGCAGCATGCGCTATCGCGTAGTGGACAAGCCCGACTTCACCGTCGTCGGACCCAGGGCCCGGGTGCCACTGGTGCACACGGGACCGAACCAGGCGATCATCGACTTCGTCCGCGGGATCGGCCCGCAGACGCTGGAACGCCTGGGGAAGCTGTCGGACCAGGAGCCGCAGGGCATCGTCGCGGTCTGCGACGACCTGGACCCGAGCCGCGCCGAGGGCACCGAACTCGACTACTACCACGGGGTGATCACGACGGCGGCCGCCCCCGAGGGCACCACGGCGCTCCCCGTCCCGGCCGGCACCTGGGCGGTCTTCACCACCTCCGGACCGGCCCCGCAGGCCATCCAGGAGCTGTGGCGGGACGTGTTCACCCAGTGGTTCCCGTCCAACCCGTACCGCAGCCGCCCCGGCCCCGAGATCCTGCGCACCACCCTCTCCCCGGACGGGACCGAGGCCGACGCCGAACTGTGGCTCCCGGTGGAACGGGAGCGCGCCTGAAGCCGCGGGGGCACGGCGGTCGTGCTGTCACGTGCCCCGACCCGACGAGAACTCCGGTCCGGCCCCCGTCACAGGTCCACCACCGTCCCCCGCGCCCCTCCCGCCCGCCCGGGGCGACGGCGGACGGGAGGGGAACTCCTCCGCACACGCCGGACCCGGATACCGGGGCCGGAGAAGCACCCCTCCTCGGGTCCCGTCCTCGCGTGTGCCGGACGGGTTCCGTGGACCCGGTCGCGCACGGACGGAGGTGTGAGGCGTGGCGCCCAGATAAGTGCCCTGGTTCTTGTGACGTTGAGGCGGTGGCCATCTGAACCACGGGTGGCGGACGGACAGTCGCGTAGTCGGTCCCCGCCAGTCCCACGAGGAGTCACACCCGATGTTGAGCACCACGTTCGCCGAGGTCCGTACCGTCCCGGCGAGCGGCAGATCCGCACCGCGCGGAAGCCACCCCTTACGGCTCGACATCCAAGGGCTGCGCGCGGTGGCCGTCGGGCTCGTGGTGCTCTCCCACGCCGGAGTGACGCAGGTCAGCGGCGGTTACGTCGGGGTCGACGTCTTCTTCGTGATCTCCGGCTTCCTCATCACGTCCCTGCTTCTGCGCGAACTCGCCGCCACCGGCCGCGTGTCGATCCGCGCCTTCTACGCCCGCCGGGCGCTCCGGCTGCTGCCCGCGTCGACCCTGGTCATCGCCGTCACACTGGCCGGAGCGTGGCTGTTCCTGTCGAAGGCGCGACTCACCGAGTACGCGGGCGACGCCCTCGCCGGCGCGCTGTACACGGTCAACTTCCGGCTGGCGGCGGCCGGTACGGACTACCTCGCCCAGAACAGTCCGCCGTCGCCGTTCCAGCACTTCTGGTCGCTCGCCGTGGAGGAGCAGTTCTACCTGGTGTGGCCGCTGCTCCTGCTGCTCGGCTGGCGGGCCGCCCGCGGTCGGCGCGGGCTGGTCGTGGTGCCGCTCGGAGCGCTGGTCCTGGGGTCGTTCGCGGCCAGCGTCCTCATGACCGACTCCTCACCCTCCTGGGCGTACTTCGTCTCCCTCACCCGGGGCTGGGAACTCGGCGCCGGAGCGCTGCCGGCGCTGGCCACCGCCCGGCTGGAACGGCTGCCCGCCGCCCTCGCGGGCCCGCTGACCTGGCTCGGCCTGGCCTGCGTCACGCTGGCGGCGGTCCGGTACGACGACCAGACGCCCTTCCCGGGCCACCACGCCCTCCTGCCGGTCCTCGGCACCGTGCTCGTCCTGGCCGGCGGCTGCGCGCCCGCCCCGCACGGCGCGGGCCGGCTGCTCGGGCGGCGACCGCTGGTGCGGCTCGGCGAGCTCTCCTACGGCTGGTACCTGTGGCACTGGCCGCTGCTGGTCATAGCCCCGGCGGCGCTGGGCCGTACGGACGGCACCGCCGGGGTGCCGCTCGCGCTCGGGCTGTGCGCGGTGGCGCTGGTCCTGGCGTGGCTGACGCTGCGCCTCGTCGAGAACCCCGTCCGCTTCCACCGGGCGTTCCGGGGGCGGCCCCGCCGGGCCCTGGCGCTCGGGACCGGGCTGACGGCGGGGGCCACGGCGCTGTCCCTGACGGCGGCGGCGGTCCCGCCGACGATCGAGGTCGGCGGACCCGCACCCGTACTGGCGGAGGCGCTGGCCGACGCGCCGGACCCGCGGACGCGGCTGGCCGAACTCCTGGCGTCGTCCCCCGGCAGCCTGCCGAGCAACCTCGCCCCGGCCCTGCCGAAGGTGAAGTCCTCCCGGTCCGCGGTCTACCGGGACGGCTGCCACGTCGACCACGACAGCACCCGGACCCCGTCCTGCGTCTACGGGGACCGCGCGTCCTCCCGGACCGTCGTGCTCTTCGGCGACTCCCACGCGGCCCAGTGGTTCCCGGCCCTGCAGCGGCTCGCGACAGCGCGCGGGTGGAAGCTGGTCTCGCTGACGAAGGCCTCCTGCAAGGTCGCCGACGTGACCATCGTCAGCGACCACGAGCCGTACACGGCCTGCGACACCTGGCGTTCCCGCGCCGTCGCGAGGATCAACGCCCTGCACCCGGCACTGGTCGTCGTCTCCTCCTCGGACGCGGGCGACCCCGCCCGGCCCGCCGACGACCCCCTCCGGCAGTGGACCACCGGCTTCGAGGACACCCTCCGGGACCTCGGCACCTCCGGCGCCCACGTCGCCGTCCTGCTCGACACCCCGTGGCCCAAGGGCGACCCGGTCGACTGCGCCGCCAAGAACCCCCTGCACCTGCGCGCCTGCGCGAACCACCTGCCGGACGCGATCCACGACGCGACCCGCCACACCGCCCTCCGCGGCGCCGCCACCGCGACCAGCGCCTCGGTCATCGATCCCGGACCCTGGGTCTGCGCCCCCCGCACCGGCACCTGTCCCGTCGTCGTCGGCGACACCGCCGTCCACCGCGACGACAGCCACCTCTCCGAGGCCTACGCCGAGGCCCTCACCCCGGTCCTCGCCCCCGCGCTGGACCGCCTCCTCGGCACGGGCTGAGCACGCCGGACCGCCCTGCCGCCGGTCCCCACCGCGGGCCCCTGCCGACTCGGCAGGGGCCCGCGGTGGGGAGAACCGCGCGGAGCCGGAACCCGTCCTCGACGAGCGGCCTCCTGCCCGGCGCCGCTCACCGTCTGCCGCCGGCCTGGCGGCCCGGCCTCACTTCAGGTGCCGGCCGAAGAACCGCCTGCTGTCCTCCAGTTCGAACCACGGGGTGCCGGTGTGCCCGCCCGTATTGGCGTGCAGCGTCTTCTCCTTGCCGGCGTAGGCGTCGAACAGGTCCAGCGCCCGCTGCCGTGGGTTCCCCTCGTCGTCCCACTGCAGCAGCATCAGCAGCGGAACGGTCACCTGCCGGGCCTCCTCGCGCTGGGCGCGGGGCACGTGGCCCCCGGCGAAGAAGCACGCGGCCGCGATGCGCGGCTCGACCGCCGCCAGCCGAATGCCCAGGGCCATCCACCCGGAGTATCCGACCGGGCCGCCGATCCCGGGCAGCGAGAGGAGGGCGTCCAGGGTGGTACGCCAATCCGGGGCCGCCTTTTCGACCAGCGGGCCGATGAAGGACTCGAAGATCCCGTCGACCGGCTCGCCGGCCTGCATCGCCCGGCGGAACTCGGCGCGGGCCCGCTCGTCGGCGGCGGAACGGGGCCGGTCACCGCACCCGGTGGCGTCGACGGAGGCCACCGCGTAGCCGTCCGCCGCGGTGATGCGGGCCCGGGCCACCAGCCGGGAGTCCCCCTTGGGCAGGCCGTTGTTGTGGGCCATCAGGATCAGCGGAACCGGTGCCGCGGACTCGGGCGTCCACAGGGTGCCGGGGATCTCGCCGAGGGTGAATGCGCGCTCGAGGACGCCGTCGTCGAGGCGCTGCTCGGAAGTGAATCGCATGGTCGTACCTTTCGGGAGTGCTCAGAAACGGCGCTCCCGGACGACCTGTCGCCCGGCCGTGACCTCGGAGAGGAGCACCCATGCCGATACTGCGTTCACGGGTACCACCTCCTCGTTCTCTCGCACGGCCTCCGGGAACATAGCCGTGGACGCCGCGGCCCGCAAAGGGTTTTCGACGCGGACCCGGCGACGACGGGGCCCCTCGGAGGTGTTGCCTGGCTGCTCCGACCAGTCGGCTGATGGCGTCACGGGTCCGTACGTGATCCCCGGACCGAGCAGGGTTCCCAGGACGGCCATGCCGCTGGCGATGATGGTCTCCACAGCTCAAGCTGATCACGCATCGCCGCCCTCCGCGGGCCGTTGCCCCACTCCGATGCCCCCACGTTCTCCCACTGTGGTGACCCGTACCGGCTGGACGAGGAGCCGGCCAGGTGGGCGCAGGTGCGGCACGACCCGCGCCGGGCCGTGCGGCACGGCGTGAGCGGCGGCGGGACCCGCCGGACGCCACGGCCCGTACTCCGCCGGGCTGTGACTACCCCCCGAACACGCCCCGGCTCTCCAGTGCCTTCCGCAGCGCTCGCATGGCGTAGAAGGCGCGGCTCTTGACGGTGCCGGGCGGGATGCCGAGGTGCTCGGCCGCCTGGGCCACGCTGCATTCCAGGTAGTACATGACCCGGATGACGGTCCGCTGCTGCTCGTTCAGTTCCCGCAGCGCTTCCAGCACCACGTGGGAGGTGAGAGTGGAGTCCGTGCCGTCCCAGGCGGCGTCCCACTCCTCGATCGGCATCAGCTCCAGCGGCCGTACCCGCCGGGCCCGGTAATGGTCGAAGACAAGGTTCCTGACCACAGTGAGCAGCCACGGCCGGACGTGCTCGCCGCGGGTGCCCAGGAACCGGGCGTGCTTCCAGGCGCGGGTCGCCGCCTCCTGGAGGATGTCCTCCGCCTTGTGCCAGTCGCCGTCCAGCAGCCGCACGGCATACCGGACGAGCAGAGGTCCGTACCGTTCGTAGACGTCCTGGACGAAGGCGTCGCAGTCGGCGTCCGACGCGATGTACCGGGCATGTGCCCGCGCTGGAGCGAGGGGGGCGGTCCCCGCCCCCATGGTCCCGTTCATGGTGGTGCCCAATTCCGTTCAAGTGTTCCGTGCCGTGTCTCCCGCACGGGCGGGAAAGTGGGTCAACACTCTCCGGAGGACCTTGGCCAAACCTTTTCGTCTCCTTGTCGTGCCGGGTCGCCGTTTCCCGGCGCAGGCCCTGGCCGCGTCGTCGCGCCCGGCACGGCGATGCTTCGAGCCGACTCCCAGGCGCATCGGAGGGCACGGACCGACCGGACGGGCGCGCCCCGTCGGCGCGCGGCCGACATCCCGCCGAGCGGCCGACATCCCGCCGAACGGACGCGTCCGCTGATCGGAGAAGGGGACCGAGGCGGCTCGACACATCCGATTCCACCGGCACGCTGAACCGCAGACCCGTACGCGACGTTGAACCGATCAAGCAAGTGCGCGTTCGGTCGGCGAGGCCAGGCGACTCCCCTTCTCGCCGCCTCGGGACGCGACCGTCGGGCGCAGACCGATCCACTGCCCGTCGGCCTCAGGAATCATCCGGCTCCCTCCCTCCCGTGAACGCGGAGGGCGGGTGTCGACCACGCACCGTGCCACTTTGCAGCACGGCACCAGTACGGAAGGAAAGTTCCACCATGCGGCGCTCCGTTTCACGCATCGCGCTCACCGCAGTGGCGGTGGGGGCCGTGACAGCCCTCGCACCCGTCTCCACGGCTTCCGCGGCCAACCAGACCGACTGCGGGGACAGGACCGACTTCGTCAAGGTCTGGTACAACGGCAGCCAGACCGCGTGCTTCGCCAACGCGGGTGTCCTGGCGCCCCAGCTCCCCAACGTCTCGCGGATCACATCCGGCAACAACAACATCGAGATACTTCTGGGCGGTGAGGTGAGGACCATGCCCAAGTGGTCGAGCATCGTGGACGTCGAGGGGCTCAACTCGACGTTGTACATCCTGCAGATCCGCTGACCCACCACGTCGCCGGACGGACGCCGTGCACCGGGGCCACGCCGCCCCGGTGCACGGACGGCTCCCCGTTCCCGACCGCACCGCGGATGCCGCGGGCGAGGACCCGCGACGCCGCCACCGGTGCCTCAGCGGTGCTGGCCGGCGCTCTGGTGGCATTCAACGCCCCGGCGGCACAGGCCCACTACAGCCAGTGCCCCTCCGGACACTTCTGCGTCTGGCAGCACAGCAGTTACGAAGGCCGGTTCTTCTCGAGCGCCGGCAGTACGCCGAACATCGGCAGTCACATGAACGACCGCACGACCTCGGTCTGGAACCGGTCCGACCGCACCGTCTGCATGTACCGGCACGAGAGCTACGGTTACCCCATGGGGTGTTACGCACCCGGTGGCTCAGTCGCGGCCCTGCCGATCCACAACGACGAACTGACCAGCTTCCGGTTCGTGTGACCCCGGCCAACCGGTCGCGGCCGCCGACAACCCGCTGCGCGGCCCGGCGAGCGACGCCGCCCACCTGCGCGGCGTCGTCCAGCACATCGACGGGCCCGTGGCCCCGGCCGGCCACTCCCACGGCGGCACCGTCATCAGCCAGGTGCCGTGACCCGCATCGTCGAGCAGGCCGCCCGCACGGTCCGCTGACCGCACTTGATTCCACCCCCTCGTCACATCTCGCACCAGGAAGGCAGCAACCACCATGCCGTTCATCACCGTCGGCCGGGAGAACACCACCGACATCGAGCTCTACT